>NZ_JBRBZA010000043.1:0-79107 GCF_053493975.1 Thermomicrobium sp. | reverse complement strand
CTCCGGCACCATGCGCTCGGACTCCCACGTGCTGGTCGCTTCGCGCGGGGAGACGGAGCGGATCGGCCAACTGTTCATCGTCCGGGGCAAGGAACAGATTCCCATTGGTCAGATCCCGGCCGGTGACATCGGCGCTGTGGCCAAGCTGCAACACGCGCATACCGGGGAGACGCTTTGTGATCCATCTCGGCCGGTGGTGTTGCCCGGTATCCGGTTTCCAGCGCCCGCGTACACAGTGGCCGTCGCGCCCAAGACCAAGAGTGACCTCGACAAGATGGGATCCGCTCTGCAGCGTCTCTTGGAGGAGGATCCGACACTGCACGTGTCACGAGAGCCGCAGACGGGTGAGACGCTCATCGCCGGCCTGGGGGAGTCGCACGTCCAGATCGCGCTGGAGCGCATGTCGCGAAAGTTCGGAGTCAACGTGGAGTTCGGGTTGCCGCGCATCCCGTACCGGGAGACGATCTCGGTACCGGTGCGCCGGGTCGAGTACAAACACAAGAAACAGACCGGTGGTCACGGCCAGTATGGGCACGTCTTCCTCGACCTGGAGCCGTTGCCGGATGCCCACTTCGAGTTTCAAGAGACCATCGTTGGTGGGGTCGTTCCAAAGCAGTTCATCCCAGCGGTGGAGAAGGGTGTCCGGGAGGCGATGGAGGAGGGAGTGCTCGCCGGCTATCCGGTCGTCAACGTCAAGGTGACGCTTGTCGACGGGTCGTACCACTCGGTGGACTCGTCGGAGATGTCGTTCAAGATCGCGGCGGCTCAGGCCTTCAAGAAAGGGGCACTCCAGGCGAAGCCGATCTTACTCGAACCGGTGATGCGGCTGCGGGTCACGGTGCCCGATCAGTTTACCGGTGACGTGATGAGCGATCTAAATGGGAAGCGCGCGCAGGTGCAGGGAATGACGCCTGCAGGAGGCGGAATGACCACGGTCGAAGCGCTGGTGCCCGCTGCCGAGTTGCAACGATATGCGACCGACCTGCGGTCGCTGACTCAGGGCCGCGGTACCTTTACTGTCGAGTTTAGTCATTACCAGCCAGTACCACCACATCTCGCCGAGCAGGTGATCGCTCAGACCAAAGCCCGCCAGACGGCTGCGAGTTGAGCGGGACGAGCGGAAGCGAGGCGCTGACTGGCCGACCTCCCCGGAGCGAGCTCTCGTGTGGAGTCTGGAAAGTGTTGACAATTCGGGTACGTCCACAGTGATGGACACCGGGACAGGGGGTTCCGAGTCGACTGCCGATCTTATCCTGCTCGTCGATGGCGGCTCACAGGGTAATCCGGGTCAAGGCTACGGCAGCTTCCGACTGCGTGACGTCGAGGGCTACGAGCGCACGGTGCAGCTCGAGTTCGGGCAGAAGGTCACGAGCAATCAAGCGGAGTATCAGACGCTGATCGCGGCGCTGGAGGCGGCCCTGGCGCATACCTTCGAGCGGGGCTGGTCGCCGGAGCGGCTCTCGCTGAGTGTCGTCACCGACAGCAAACTCATGGCGGAACAGCTCACCGGGCGCTATCGCGTGCGAAACCCTGAGCTCAGGCGACTGTATGATCGAGCGCGGAAGCTCATCCGCCGCTTCGCGCAGGTCGAGATTGTCTGGCGGCCAAGGGCAGAGATCGTGCGAGTGCTCGGGCACTGAGGTCGCAGTCGACCCTTGCCAGATGTCGGCTCAGCCGCTATACTGGGACTCAGAAGAGGGGCGGTTAGCTCAGCCGGTTAGAGCGCCACGTTGACATCGTGGAGGTCAGTAGTTCGAGTCTACTACCGCCCACCCCGGATCCCTCGCCTACGGCGAGGGGTTCATCATTTTCGGGCACGCTTCCCCTCCGAATTCCTCCGTCATTTCACCTTCGCACCGCCTTCCCCCACATCCGCTCTCGTTGACGATGCTGCCGACGGGGACTACCATTCCAGAAAGAAAAGGCGACGACCGGGACAAGCGGCGGTCACTGGCCTCCAGAGAGGCCGGGCCAGTGGCTGGAAGCCCGGCTAGGTTCCAGTGATCGCGCGCACCGCCCGCGAGCTGGTCCGGCGACGATGCGTAGCCGGTCCCGGAGCCCCCGTTATCGGGCATCCCGAGAGCCGTTGGCTGGAAAGGCCAGCGGAAAGTTGGGTGGAACCGCGTCAGGCTCGGCCTGTCGTCCCGACGGACGGCAGGCCGTTCCGGTTCGTGGACCGCATCACGAGGGAGGAACGAGCGATGAGCGATCTGACCAAGGAGATGGATCTCGCAATCGCACCCGAGAGCGAGCACGAACTCGACCTCGCCCGCATGCGGCACTCCTGCGCTCACGTCATGGCGCAAGCCGTGCTCGAACTCTTTCCGGGCGCCAAGCTGGGTATCGGACCAGCGATCGCTGACGGTTTTTATTACGATTTCGACTTGCCGCGTCCCTTGACGCCCGAAGATCTCGAGCGCATCGAGCGCCGGATGGAAGAGATCAAAGCAGCGGCTTATCCGTTCGTCCGGCGTGTCGTCACTCGGGAGGAAGCCTACGAACTCTTCCGCGATCAACCCTACAAGCTGGAACTGCTCGCTGAGTTCCCACCCGACGAAGTGATCACGACCTACACGCACGACGGCTTCACCGACCTGTGCCGCGGGCCGCACGTGGGGGATACATCGCAGATCGGCTTCTTCAAGTTGTTGCGCGTCTCGGGTGCCTATTGGCGGGGAGACGAACGACGTCCGCAACTGCAACGCATCTACGGAACTTCCTGGCCAACGCGCGAGCAATTGGAAGCCTATCTGCATCGCCTCGAAGAAGCTGAGCGCCGCGACCACCGCCGCCTCGGTCGCGAGCTGGAACTTTTTCACTTCGATCCGACTGCTCCGGGAATGCCATACTGGTTGCCCAAAGGATTGAAGATTTTGAACCTTTTGCTCGATTTCTGGCGGCAGGAGCACGAGAAGCGCGGGTATCAGGAGATCGCGGCACCACTCATCAATGACAAGAGTTTGTGGGAGATTTCCGGGCACTGGGATCACTATCGCGAGAACATGTTCGTCATCCAGCTCGATGAGCACCTTACCTACGGTGTCAAGCCGATGAACTGCCCCAATGCGATGATCGTCTATAACCTGAAGAAGCGTAGCTACCGCGATCTACCCCTCCGACTCTCCGACTGCGACATCCTCCACCGTTACGAGCGCTCCGGCACACTGCACGGCCTTCTCCGCGTGCGCAAGTTCCAGCAAGACGACGCGCATATCTTCGTCACCGAGGACCAGATCGAGGAGGAATTCGCTCGAATTTTGGAAATCGCCCAGCTGTTCTACGGGATCTTCGGTCTTCGCTATACGCTCCGACTCGGTACGCGCCCTGCCGACTTCATGGGCGATCTCGAGACCTGGGACAAAGCAGAAGCAGCGCTGCAACGGATCCTCGATCGCCATGCTGGTCCTGGGAATTATCTCATCGGTGCAGGAGAAGGCGCCTTCTACGGGCCGAAGATCGATATCCTCATGGAGGACGCCCTCGGTCGCCAGTGGCAGACCGGAACCATCCAGCTCGACTTCCAGCTGCCTCGTCGCTTCGGCTGCACGTACACGGACCGCGATGGAACGGAGAAGACCCCGGTCGTCATCCACCGCGTGATTTACGGTTCCCTGGAGCGCTTCATCGGTATCCTGATCGAGCACTTCGCTGGTGCGTTCCCGGTTTGGCTGGCACCCGTCCAGGCGACCATCATCCCGATCGCCGATCGACACCTTCCCTACGCCTATCGGGTCCGCGATCGCCTGCGCGACGCCGGACTCCGCGTCGAGGTGGACGACGGGGACGAGCGGATGCAAGCCAAAATCCGTCGCGCTCAGCTCCAGAAGATCCCCTACATGCTCGTCGTCGGCGATCGTGAGGTGAACGAGGAGAGCCTGGCCGTTCGGTTGCGGACCAACGAGAACATCGGCTCGATGTCGATCGATCGCTTCATCACGATGGTTCAGCGCTTGGCGGCGGAAAAATCGCTCGAACTCGTGACCGAGATCTGAACATCGCCGAGCGATGATGTGCTACGATCGCCACACGGCACGGAATACGCGCAGCCAGTTGTCGCGGCAGATTTTGCGGAGCGCATGCTCGTCGTAGCCGTGCCGTGCCAGCGCCTCGACCAGCCGAGGCAGCTGAGCGGCATCCGCGAGTTCAGCGGGCATTGTGGCACCATCGAAATCCGAGCCGAATCCGACGTGATCGACCCCGACGAGCTGGACGATGTGGTCGATATGCGCGATCACATCGTCCAGCGTCACATCGCTGGGCCGCTCGGCCCCTTCGCGGATGAACCCGACGTGGAAGTTGATCCCCACCAGGCCGCCTTTCTCAGCCAGGGCTCGGATTTGGTCATCGGTCAGATTGCGTTCCACCGCACAGAGAGCGCGACAATTGCTGTGGCTCGCGACCACCGGTCGCGTCGATTCTTGCAGGACGTCCCAGAAGCCAGCATCGTTGAGATGCGAAACATCGATCAAGATTCCCATTTCGTTACAAGCACGCACCAACGCGCGCCCCAGCGTGGTGAGCCCACTGCCGCGGTTCTCTGGACCGACACCCTCGGCGAAGATGTTCGGACGACTCCACGTGAGTCCGAGCGAACGCAAGCCCAGGTCGTAGCTCAGTCGGAGAACCGCGAACTCGGGATCGATCGCCTCTGCACCCTCGAAGTGCAGAATCGCGCCGAAAACGCCTCGATCCAAGCACCGCTCGAGTTGGTCGACGTCGGTCACGATTTCCATCGCACCACGAGAGCGAGCGACCGTCGTTCGTAGGCGATCCACGCCGCGCATCGTTCTCGCCAACGCTTGCGCCGGGAGAAATTCGTTGCGAACGAAGATAGCGCTGAGCATCGCACCCAGGCGGCCACGTTGGGCACGCGGCAGATCGACATGCCCCTCATGACTTTCGACGAGAAAGTCTCGACCGGTCTCGAGGAGAGAGAGCACGAAATCGCTGTGCCCATCGATGATCGGACCCCAGTCCACGCGAACCTCCTCACGGCGCCGCTTTGCGGACCACCTGTGCGTCACCAGCCCGACTGCGCGCCATCATCGTCGGCTTTGCTGCTGTGACGTGCAGCCCAGCAGCAAGAGTACGCCTCCGGCAAAGCAGATCTTCTACCGCCGCGAGCCGCCACGTCAGCAGGAAAACGAGACGACTCAGGAGTCGCACGACCGGAACGGGGAGCCAGCCAGGCGCACCCGCCACGCGCTCCCGCTGCCAATAGTCGATCAGATCGTGCAGCTGACCGACGAGATGAAAACTGTAGCGCAGGAATTGGATTTCGAGACCGATACGACCCAACAAGCGTATGATGTCCAGATCGGAAAAGTGCTGGATATGCCCGACGTGGTCGCGTTTCCAGCGAAGGATCGGCCAACGCTGGCTGGCTCGCAGCCACCAATAGATCGTCGCTGGCTGTGCTTCCAAAGGGACGAACGCATGCAACACACCACCTGGGCGCAAAACACGCGCACACTCGGCGATCATCCTCGCTGGATCCGGTACATGCTCCAATACATCCAGAAACACGACAGCGTCGAAGCTTCCGGAACGGAAGGGAAGACGACAAGCATCGAGGACGACATACGGCCCGTTCGGATCTCGCTCGCGCGCCTCGCGGATCGCCCGGCGACTGAGATCACCGCCGACCACCCAGAGATCCGGCCGCTCCCGGTGAAGCGCCCGCACGTAGCGTCCCGCTCCACAGCCGGGAACCAAGACTCGACCACTTATCCCCGAGAGGGCTTGCAATGCGAACCGCAACCGGAGGGAGCCGAGATGCCACCCGCACGGCGACACGTCGTCCCGGCCTTGAATCGTCCGAGGATCATCGACCCGGTACCGGCCGACCTCTTTCACCATGGAAGGCTCCGTACCGCCGCGAGTAGTTCACGCAAATCGCTCAAAACGAGATCGGGAAGCCATTCGGTCGCGGCGAGATCTTCCCGTGTACTCACTCCCGTGAGCACCAGAGCGGTTCGCGCACCGGCCCGCTTGCCTGCCAGGACATCGGTATCCAATCGATCACCGATGACGAGGAGTTCGCGCGGTGACAGGCCCAGGACGTCGGCAGCACGCAACAACATAGCCGGCTCGGGCTTACCGATCACGAGCGGCGTCCGATCCGTCGCTGCCTGCAGCGCCGCCACGATCGCACCAGAGCCGGGAATCAGTCCCTCCTCGGAAGGAAAGGTACGATCCGCGTTCGTCGCGATCCAGTCTGCACCATCGCGGATCGCCAAGGTGGCGATCTTGAGTTTCTCGTAGGTCAGGGTGAAATCTGCTCCGCTCACCACGACGTCGGCGTCACGCCCAGCCGCGGCAAAGTACCCCGCGCCGAGGATCGCTTGTTCCAATGCCGGCATACCCAAGACATAGACGCGCGTGCCAGGTCGGTAGCGCAGACGCATCCAGTCGCGTGTGGCGATTCCCGACGTCACGATCTGCTCTGCGGCAACGTCCATGCCGAGTCTGGCCAACTTCGCCGCGTACTCTTCCGGTGTCCGCGTCGAGTTGTTCGTCACCATCGCAAAGCCGATACCACGACGCTGGAGTTCGGCGACGAGCTCCACAGCTCCCGGCAAGACATGCTCGCCACGGTACAACACGCCGTCCATATCGAAGGCGATACCGCGGACCCCGGCGAGTACCGCTTCGACCGCAGCCGTTCCACTGTCCATGATTCGCTCGAACCTCGCTCCCATCCGCATCTTGACGCCGTTCTCTCTCTCGCCGAGCATAGCATAGTGTCGATCGTATCTCGCGGAAGTTCGAGTCGGGAGACGAGCGAATCATGAACGATACGCCTTTCGACCCAAAGATTGCCGAGATCGTGTTGAGCAATATCGACCGGGATGAACTCATCGATCTGGCCAGCCGACTCGTGCGTATTCCTACCGTGAACCCGCCTGGCGACGTGCGGGAAGCAGCCGAACTGTGCGCTCGCTTCCTCGAGCGAGCCGGCTTCGCGATCGAGTTCGACGCAGCCGAGCCTACGAAACCGAACCTGATCGCCCGCTACGGTTCCGGAGCCCCGCCGGTCCTGTTGTGGAATTCTCACCTCGACGTCGTTCCCATCGGCGAGGAGACTGCGTGGACCGTACCGCCGTTTGCCGGACTGGTCCGGGATGACAAGTTGTATGGGAGGGGAAGCTGTGATATCAAGGGCGGTGTCGCTGCCCAACTCGCTGCGGCAGCTGCCATCGCCCGCGCGGGAATCGAACTCCGCGGCACGCTCCTCGTCACCGAGGTTGCCGACGAGGAAGTTGGCGGTCAGCTCGGCGCCAAACGCATCGCCGAACGCGATGATCTCCGCCCTGATTACGTGCTCGTCGCCGAGCCGACGGCCAATCGTCTCTGCATCGGCGAGCGCGGGGGCGTTGGTATCCGCGTGACGGTGTTCGGTCGCACGGCGCACGGCGCGCTGCCCTGGGAGGGAGTCAATGCCATCGAGGGCATGGCACGGGTCATCACAGCGTTCCAGCATGAATTGTGGCCGCGCCTCGCTGCACGCCGGCACCCCTACTTCGCTCCCGCATCGGCCACGATCAGCTTGATCCAAGGTGGCGTGAAGACGAACGTCGTTCCGGACCGCTGCTCGATCTACATCGATCGCCGCTTGATTCCCGGCGAGCAGCCTGAGGATGCGGTCGCTGAGGTGCGCGAAGTCGCTCTGCGCGCACTCGAGGGAATCCCCGGACTCCGTGTCGTCGTCGAAGCAGCCCCCGAGTGGCCTGGCCGCCCAGCGATCCTCCAGCCGGAAGACTCGCCTCTCGTCCGCACGATGACCGCCATCAATGCCTATCTCGGACTCGATACGACGCTGACCGGTTTCAGCATGGGGACGGATGGCCGCTTCTTCGCTGCCCGAGGTTATCCCACGCTCATCTATGGGCCAGGCGATCCGCGTCTCGCGCACCAGCCAGACGAGTGGGTCAGTCTGGACGAACTTGTCGACTGCGCACGCGCCTACGCACTCGCTGCAGTGGCTCTTCTGACCAGACCGTGAGTTTCAGGCGCGTTCGCGTGGGCTCCACCACTCGACGGGTCGCCTCGTCCGGCAGGTAGCTTCCCCAAAGCGGTATACCATCGCGGATACGCTGGAGCAGAAAGGTCTCGAGCGTCTCTCGCTCGGCTGCCGCGAGCGCCACCTCTGCCACGAGCTGACGCGGCACGACGACTGCACCCTCCTCATCCTCCACGATCTTGTCAACTGGAAGCTCCGTCGTGCGCGTGCACGGGATCGGCACCTCGTCGGTGATCGGGACATGCGAGCTCGGGGAAAGTCTCGCCTGCTGACCGTGCGCCTCGGCGAACTCTCCTGGTGCGCCCAGCCCCGGTGTATCGCGGAAAGCACCATCAGTCACCATGCCGAAACCACCACGAGCCAGCACGCGAGCGGCGAGCATGTCTCCCGACACACCCGCACCGGTCTCTCCGCGTGCCTCGATGACCAGCACATCCCCTGGTTCGATCGATTCGATTTCCACACGCTGGGGATTGCGTCGCGGGTCTCGCTCCAGTCCCGCTAGGCGGATCGTCTCGGGCTGGAAGGTACCTGAGCGTCCGAGCCCGTCCGACGACGCGCGTGTCCGGCCGTCCGGCCGCAGTGGCCGGACCTCGTAGAGATACTGGTTACGGAAACCACGCCGAGCGAGTTTCGTCCAGATGGCCGCTGTGCTGACCTGCTGCAAGAGCTCGACAACATCTGCAGTGCGTGCTGCCTGTCCGCCATCCGACCAGATCAGCCTGCTCTCCTTCATTCGGGTGCAACCGTTCTGCATCTGGCCGCTCGCCCGCGCCAGAAGACGAGGAGACCCAGAAAAGCGACGATCAGGATGCCCCAGATCCACCACAACGCCACACTGATCCAGACCGTCGCCCGGAGGACCGTGCGCAAGAGTGCCAGTGACGTCTCCCAGGCATGTTGGGCCGTCTGACCGAGGCTTGGCTCAGTCGCTTCCGTGGTCGGTACCAAGCGAATACGAACCACCGCATAGATCGTTCGCCGCTCCAGAGAGCGCGCCCGCTCGGCGAGCTGCTCGAGCTCGGTACGGACCCGAGCGAGTTCCTGCTCGACACGCAACACCTCATCGATCGTTTCGGCTCGGTTCAGAAGGTCGAGCATGCGCTGCTCGGTCGCCTCCAATGCGCGTCGCCGGGCAGCGAGATCGATCGTCTCTTCGGTCACGTCGCGCGAGAGGAGACGCTGGCTCGCCACTCGTTCGACCCCGGCCACTGCAGCGAGCTCGGACAGAAAGGCCTGCAATCGTTGCTCTGGTACGAGTACGGTCAAAGAGGCCCACTGAGGTGAACCGGGCGCGCGCAGGTCGCTGATGTCAGCCTCCGCCACGTACCCACCGTAGTCGCCTATCTTCTGCTGAATTTCGGCCGCAGCGCGACGATAATCCCCGCACGCCAGCATGACCTCCGCTTCCCGCACGACGAAGCGGCCAAGCACACTGCCGTTGTCGACAGCACGTTCGCCGCGCGCGCTGCCCCCGCCCGAGGGCTCGGGCGGAACCGCCGTCGCGACGTCCGGGGATGGTCGACCAGTTCGCGTACAAGCAGAAATGACCAGGACGAGCAGCGTCAGCACGAGTAACCAACGCATCGGCGTACCCCTTTCACTCTTCTGACGCCGGAACGCTGCTCGCGGTTCCCACAACAGCAGCGTCATCCGGACAACGGGAATCGAAGTCGCCCGCACGTTTCCCTGCGCAATGCGCTGGCGCACCCGCGAAAGCGAACAGGAGCCGATGACCGTTCGGGCGGAGCCACGTCTTGCCCACTGAGCAGTCGAGCCCGCGCCACCGCTTGTCCAAAGACCGTCAACCAGAGAAGCGGTTGCAAGGCACGGCTCACGACCTCCCAAGGATCATGGCGGAGCTTCCGTGCTTCCACGCTTCCACCTCGGCCACGACGAGCGTGGCACTGGCGAAGGACACCAAAGAATCCCGACGCGGCAAAGGCCGGATCGCCGCGGCGAGGCGTTCGCTGAAATCGGTCGAAAGGCAGGAGAGGCCGGCGGAGCGGTCTCGTATCCCTGAACGCTCCTCCCGACTCGAGAACGTCACCGGTCAATGCCGTAAAGACATCGTCCCAAGTCGTCGCCCTGGGACAGCCTGCTCGAGTTCGGCAGGCGTACCGCAGGCGACGACACGACCGCGGTTCGTGCTGGCCACACGACCCGCGTAGGATTCAGCTTCTTCCATGTGATGCGTCGTGAAGATGAGAGCCGTCCCGTCCCGCCGACGCAAGGCGAACAGCGCGTCCCAACCCGAGCGGCGCACGCAGTCGGACCCCGACCGTCGGCTCGTCGTGGACGAGAAGCAGCGGGCGATGCAGGATCCCCTAAGCGACTTCCCTACGTCGCACCATCTCCTCCAAATACGTCCGAACCGGGCGTTCAGCCGTTTCCTCCAGATCGACCAGACGCAAAACCTCGTCGATGACGCGCTCCCGCTCGCGCCGCGGCATGCGGCGAAGCGTGCTCTCGACGAGGAGATCCTGGTATTCCGTCAATGTGGGATCCGCTGAGCACGGCGACGGGACAGAGCCGACGATTCGACGAACAGGATCAAAAAGCGGGCCGCACCACAGCGAGCCACCCGGACAGTTTTGCTCGTCGGCGGGAGCAGCGTCAGCAAAATGCGGATCGTCGTCTTGCCTGCACCACTCGGGCCGAGCAGGGTGAACGCTTCCCCCGGCTCGATGGTGGAACTCGCCTCTTCGGCGACGATGCTACCGAACCGCTCGACGAGCTTCTCGACTTCGCCGCGGGCCATCAGCTTCCACGTTCGCCTGTTCAGCAGCCGCAAGCAAGCGAGCGAGCAAGGGATACAGTGTCGCCAACTCATCAGGGCTGAGCGTTTCGAGCAGCCGGACGAAAAAGGGACGCCGCGGTGCCTGCCATGCGCCCAACCGCTCGCGGCCCTCGCTCGTCGCGGCGACGACCACTCGCTCTTGGCCATCTACCACCTTGCGCTGCACGAAACCGGCTCGCCCGAGGCGCTCGCAGCCGACAGTGGACGAGCCAACCGTGATGCCCGCCCAACTCACCGATGCGTGACGGTCCACGCAACGAGAGTCGCTCGAGCGAGCCGAACTACTCCGGAGTCAGCTCACCTTTCTCCACAGGATGAGTCCGGGGTCGCAGGTGATGGGCGAGTTCGAGTAAAAGATCGGCTATGTCTTCGGCTGTCACCTCGATAGTCGATCCGTGCGCTTATCGAACATTTTACCCTACTGAGAAGACGCCGATTCCCTATGGCATACTGGTCTCGAATGACGAACCGGACACTCCGGGGGATCTCGTGCTCGTGCTGTTCACCGCTGCTCTCGTGCTCGTGCTCGCACTTCTGGCGGCCACGGTGCTCGTCGGGCTGACCGTGAGCTCGCTCGTCACCTTGCTGACAGCACCAGGGCAACTCGCTCGCCTCGTACGCGATCGGCAGTTGCGGCGCAACCATGCCCTGGAACACGCGACGATCAACGTGATCGAGGAGCGGTATGGGCCGAGTCAGCTGGCTGGGGTAGCGCGGCCGGACGGCTTCCTCATTTTCGGACCGATCTCTCCGTCACTCGCCCTGGAAGCAGCCGAGGAAGGGCTACGGCGGATGCAAGCGGGGGAGCATCGCCTCGCCATTCATCCACGCTGCGGGACCACGCTCGTCGCCAGCCAACTCGTCTTGGCGATTACCTTCCTCGCGACACTGCTCCTTCTCCGCCAACTTTCTTTGCTTCCCTTTCTGCTCGGACTCGCTGCTGCCTTGCTGCTCGGTCCGCGACTGAGTCCACTATTGCAGCGCTGGATCACGACCGATGCGCGTGTCGAGGGCATGCGGATCGAAGGTCTGCGACCCCATCTCGTCCCGCTCCGCTTGCCGTGGTCCAGCGTGATGGTTCCAGTACCTGGTGCATTGCTGGTCCGCACCAGTTGGAGCGATGAACCGTCGAGCGGCGGATCAGTGACCATCCTCACTCGCGACGCTCGGCGCGTCGAAGCTGGTCGGTACTGGATCGATGAATGACCGACCGAGCAAAACATCTTCTGCGTACGGTTCAACTATCGGCTAGCTCCTCGACGCATGAATGTTCGATCGGACATTGGCACAGGAGCGAGTTGCTATGCTACGATTTTGTGGTTATGCGATGGATGAGTGGTGTCGGAACGACGATGGCTGAGCGAGTATTGGTTGCCCTCTCTGGGGGCGTCGACAGTGCGGTGACCGCCTACTTACTGAAGCAGGCCGGCTGGGAGCCGGTCGGGATCCATTTGCGTCTCTTCGACGCGGCGCCTGGTCTCGACGGTGGGTGCTGCGGCGATGTCGCCGCTGCCGACGCTCGAGCGGTAGCTGCCCAACTCGGTATTCCCTTCTATGTGCGGGACCTGCGACCGGAATTCGAACAGGAGGTCGTCGCACCGACCGTCGAAGAGTACGCTCGGGCTCGAACCCCGAATCCCTGCGTCTTCTGCAACCATCGTGTCCGCATTCCCGCGCTGCTCGACTTGGCCGAAGCGCTCGGTATCAGGTTCGTCGCTACCGGCCATTACGTACGCAAGGTCGCGACGCCGCGTGGCTGGCGTGTGGCCGAGGCTCGCGATGCCCAGCGCGACCAGTCGTACGTCCTTTACCGCTTGACGGCCGACCAACTGGAACGGTTGCTGTTCCCGCTCGGCGAGTACGACAAGCCGACCGTCCGCGCCATTGCCCAGGAGGCCGGATTGTTCGTGGCACAGAAGCCCTCCTCGGTCGATCTCTGCTTCGCCAAGACGTATGGGGGGATCGGCCGCCTCGTTACCCAGCGACGACCGGAAACGAGCCGGCCCGGCCCGCTCCTCGACGAGCGAGGCGAGGTCGTCGGTGCCCATCCGGGCATCGCGTTCGTCACGATCGGCCAGCGGCGAGGGCTCGAGTGGACACGTCCCACGCCGGAGCGACGCTATGTCGCTGAGATCGATCCGGCAACCGCGGTGGTTCGCGTCGCTCCGCGCGAGCGTATCTTGACCCGTGCCGTTCGCCTCGCCGATCCCGTGTGGCACGAGCCAGTGCTGACCGCTGATGCGCGCTTGCGTTACCAGGGGCCGCGCATTCCCGCACGTATCGAGGAAGACTGGGTCATCTTCGACGAGCCTGCACCTCCGCTCGCGCCCGGCCAGTCAGTCGTCCTCTACGTCGACGACCGGGTCGTCGGTGGTGGCATCGCCGAGGACGTCGTGCGAACCGAGCGGGAGAGCGCGACCCCCGTTTTCGCTCAGCGCGCCTGACCTGCCTCGTCGTCCTCGCGTCGCCAGGTCCCGCTCCGTCCTCCAGCTTTCTCGACCAGCTGAAGGCGGTCGATCGTCATGCCCCGATCCACCGCCTTCAACATGTCGTAGACCGTGAGCGCCGTGACGGCGACCGCGGTCAGCGCCTCCATCTCGACACCGGTTCGACTCACGGTTTCGACTCGTGCCTCGATCTCCAGGCACGAGCCCTGCTCGTTCGTCCGCAAGTCGACTTCGACTTTCGTCAACGGAAGCGGATGGCAGAGCGGAATCAACTCCGCGGTGCGCTTGGCCGCCATGATGCCGGCCACTCGAGCGACAGCGAGCACGTCACCTTTGGCGGCCTGTCCCTCGCGGACGAGCTGAAGCGTTTCCGGACGCATCGTGACGCGGCCCCGAGCCACGGCCACGCGATGCGTCTCCGGCTTCTCCGCGACGTCCACCATGCGGGCCTGTCCGCGTTCGTCGAGGTGGGTCAGTTCGGACATCACTGACCTCCTTGTGCGTGTCGGATGAGTAACGACCCTCGCCACCGAGACCACTCAGGCTAGCCGAGCTCTCTCCCCAGCTGACCGTGCCGACCTTCAACATCACGAGCAGCGGATCGAGGACGCGAACCCAGAACTCGCCATCGACACCGTCGACACCCCTGATCCAAGTCGAGAAGCGCTCCGGCGACCCGTCGTTCTCCGGCCACCGATAGTTATCCCCATCGCTGCTTCAGCCGAACGTCGCGTCACTGGCGAGCGAGACCGTTGGGATGGACGGTACCGCCGCAAGCGTAACGCAGAGCACCAAAGCCGTCACGGCCTTTTCGCCGACCCAGGCTCGACGCGAGACAACACCGCACGAAGCGTCAACGACAGTCACTCGAGCACGTCGCTCAGGGCTGCCGCGACTCCTTCGATGAGGACGTCACACTCGGCTCGCGAAATGGTCAGCGGCGGTGCCATCACGATCCCGTCCGGCGTACAGCGGACGATGATCCCACGACGGCGCGTCGCCGCCTCCAGTTTCGGCCCCAGCTTGAACTCGGGTGGGAATTTTTCCTTGCTCGCCTTGTCCCGAACGACCTCGACGAGCAGCATGAGACCCTTGCCGCGAACCTCACCCACGTACGGTCGCTCCTCCAGCCGCTTGAGCTCCTGGAGCAGGTATGCACCGGACACCGCGGCATTCTCCCACAGTCTTTCAGCCAGAAGAATGTCGAGATTGCGCAGCGCGACCGCGCACGCGACTGGATGCCCAGAATAGGTGAAGCCGTGCATGAAGACACGGTCAGCACTCGCCAAAGTTTCAGCGATCTCATCGCTGACGCCGACGCCGCCGAGTGGCACATAGCCGGACGTGATTCCCTTGGCGAACGTCACGATATCCGGCTGGATCCCATATTGCTGCATACCGAACAGCGTGCCGGTCCGCCCGAACCCGGTAATCACCTCGTCCACGATCAGGAGAATTCCGTATTTCCGCAGTACCGCAGCGATGGCCGGCCAATACCCGTCAGGTGGAACGACGACACCGCCGGCTCCCTGGACCGGCTCACCGATGAACGCTGCGATCGTCTCCGGTCCCTCTCGCTCGATCGTCTCTTCCAATTCCTGAACCAAGCGAGCGACGAACTCCTCATCGGTGAGCCCTTCCCCGAAACGGTACTTGTACGGTGCGGTGAGGTGGATGAACCCAGGTGGGCGCGGTCCGAACCCTTCCCAGTACGAGGGCACGCCGGTCGCTGACAACGCCCCCATGGCGATGCCGTGGTAGGCCATCCGGCGCGACAGGATCTTCACCCGCTCAGGCTGTCCCTTGAGCCACCAGTAATACCGAGCGATCTTGATCGCGGTCTCGTTCGACTCGGCACCGCCCGACGTGAACTGGAAATGATCGAGCGGTCCCGGAAAGAGCTCGGCCAATCGCGCCGCCAGCTCGATCGTCGGCGGGCTCGCGAGCCCGAAGAACGTCGGCACGAAAGCGACCCGCTCCATCTGCTCGCGAGCCGCTTCTGCCAACTCGCGCCGACCATGCCCGATATTCACGTTCCATAATCCCGCGAATCCATCAAGGTAACGCTTCCCATTGGCATCCCAGACCCAAACCCCCTCGCCACGAACGAGGACGAGCGGTCCCTCCCGCCGGAGCTGGTACAGATTGCTCAATGGGTGAAGATGGTGTGCGATATCCTTGGCGACCAGCTCCGCGGCGTTCCAGGTCTCGACTTGCATCGTATTGCCCTCCTCGCCTCCAGCGCGAACCCTCACCATTGTTCTCGAGTCGAGCACTCGGTGTCCAATACAGAGTGCACCGTTCCCACTTTCCCCGGAAAGTAGACCACAGCGCACCCGAGGACCTGGTGCAACGTGGCCAGGCAGAGAGGAAGCGTACCCAGCGTCTCGTCGTTGACCGAGCGACCGCGTCGAACCGGCGCCACGGCGGCTTGGCCAATCAGACGAGACGACGCTATCATTACCGTCCGCGTCCGATACGGAAAGGGTCGCTCATCGAGTAGCCAGAGAACGAGTCCGGTAGGAGGTCGAACGAGCATGGCGCGCGAACGAATCCCGATCACGCGAGAAGGTCTGGAAGCACTCCGTCAGGAGTACGAGTACTTGGTGAAGCATCGGCGACCAGAGATCGCACGCGTCATTCAAGAAGCACGCGAACACGGTGACATCCGCGAGAACGCGGCCTACGACGCTGCCAAGCATGATCAGGCCTTCATCGAGGGGCGCATTCGCGAGATCGAGGAACTCCTCAAGCGTGTCGAGCTGATCGAGCAACCGACCGACGGTGACCGCTCCGTCGTCCGGGTCGGCTCGACCGTCACGATCGAGATCGACGGTGAAATCGAGACGTACACGATCGTCGGTGCGATCGAAGCGAAGCCCTCAGCTGGACGCATATCCAACGAGTCACCGGTCGGTCGTGCGTTGCTCGGCCACCGCGCGGGAGAGATCGTGCCGATCGAGACACCGAACGGCACGCTCATGGCGCGGATCATCGAGGTCCAGTAAGGGTTCATCTCTCGTGTCTGCCCGCACGCCAGAAGACCTCGCCGCGTTTCTGTCCCGCCGAGCAGCGCGAGCACGCCTCCTTCCTGCTGATCAGCCGACGCGCACAGTGGAGGAGGCGGCTCGCGCGCTGGGTGTTGCTCGACACCAGATCATCAAGTCGTTACTTTTTTGCACAGCGGACGGGACATGCGTGCTCGCGATCGTGCGCGGTGATCAGCGAGTCGATCCCGAGCGATTGCGGGCGGCCTGTGGGGGTACGCCTCTGAAGCTCGCGCCAGCCAGTCAGGTCCTGGCGGTGACCGGCTTCCCGGCTGGTGCGACACCGCCGGTCGGGCACGCAGTTCCCCTCCGTGTTCTGGTCGATCCCGCTGTTCTTGCCGAGCCGCTCGTCTACGGGGGTGGCGGTGACGAGCGAACCATGCTGGAGATCAGCCCCGACGAGATCGTGCGCCTGACCGGGGCACTCGTCGCCGCGATCGCTCGGTCCACCTGAGCAGCACACTCACCGCCGTCGCTCACCGAGTCGTTCCAGAAAGCGCTCGACCTCGTCGCGGGTGGGAACCGCATCCGGTCCGATGCCGCGAATGCGCAGCGCTGCCGCCGCGGCAGCCATTTTCGCTGCCCACAAAGTTCCTTCGTGCTGTGCCCGCAGCAGAAACAGGACGGCAGCGAATACGTCACCCGCTCCCACGTCGTCGCGCACCGGCACCGAATAAGCGGGGATATCGTACGTCCGGCCTCGATCGATCACGGTCGCCCCATCGGGTCCTCGGGTGATCGCGACCACGCCGCGTTGAGCGACGGCTTCGATCTCGTCACGAGCCAGCGTATGCTCGAGCGTGCTGAGAACGAGTCCGTCCACGCGAGTGGTCACTTCCAGTGGGAGCCGCAACGGAATCAAGCGAACTCGTCCACCGCCTCGCGGCCACTGCCGCATCCACCCCTGCGGCGTTGCCCCGAGGAATTCGGGGTTGAGCCGGCTCGCTTGCCGAGGGTCGATCTCCTGCGCCACCGGCGCTAGATGAATGATCGGTGCGGAGCGCCAGGCCGGTGGCAGCCCACTCAAGTCGATCGCACCCGCCCACGAGTGGACGACCTGCTCGCGACGCCCCGCCACAGTGCGGTTGGTAAAGACGGTCGGCGCAGACGCCTCTTGCACGATCATCGCCACCTCGCGCGAATACCGCGCCAGCGCCTCTCGGATGTCGGCACCGAACGTCTCATAGTTTCCGCGCGTCAGGATGGCGGCTTCCAGCCCGAAACGAGCGGCCGTCAACGCTGCATAGAGGGCCGTACCACCGAGCCGTGGTGTACCGGTGTCCGGATCGAGATCGACCGTCACGTGACCGATGGCGAGATAGTGAGGCGCGCGCTGCACACCCAAAAGAGGACACCCTTTCGAAGGCCTGCGGGACGATACTCAACGACGCGGGTAGACAGTAACGCGGCGCTGTTCCCCTTCGCCGCTACTGCGCGTTTCGACGTCCGGATTGTCACGAAGTGCGACGTGGATGACCCGACGTTCGTTGGCTGGCATCGGTTCCAGGGTCACCGGCTGTCTCGTGCGAGCGACCTGGCGTGCGACACGGTGGGCGAGCGCGATCAGCGACTCTTCTCGCCGACTCCGGTAGCCCTCCACATCGATGATGACGCGCGTCCACGACGGCAGCCGCCGGTTCACCAGCACGTTCACCAGGTACTGAAACTGAGCCAAATGTTCTCCCCGCTTACCGATCAACATGCCAGCATGGGGACCATGGATATCGATGAACACCGTCGGTGGATCATCCGGACCGAGCTCGATGATCGACGGATTGTCTACCGCGAGCACGGTGCACGAAAATCCCATAGCTTGAAGCAACTCGCGCACGACTTGCTTGACGATCGCTTCCGTCTGGGGATCCGGCCGTCGCACCAGTCCGCGTGGTACTTCGCCACTCCCCAGCGGTGTGACCCGCACCAAGGCCTCACCGCCGTAGGGCACGTTATCCACCAGGATCTCGACATGTACTCGCTCGCGTGGGAGACCCAACTGCTCGAGGGCGAGTCGGACTGCCTCATCGACCGATCGAGCCTGGATCTCGACAGCTCGCTTTTCTGCCATCATCTCGCTCCTGCCCCATCACACCCGGGTGAAGGAGCGGCGCGGTCACGACTGCCGCTTGTTCCGCGGTCGCGAGCGACGCGGCACCAGCGATGCGGGATCGAGCGGAGGCTGCGCAGCAGGCGAGGCGTCAGGCGCAGGACGCTCGGTCCGACTCGACTCGACGACCGCCTCCGACGCGGAGATCTGGGACTGTGCGTGGGCCTGTTGAAGAAGCCGCGCCCACAACCCGCCCCGCTCGGCATTGGTGCTCTTCGCTCGCTTTTTGGGATCGACATACCCCAACCGCCGGTGCTCCGGCAACTCGGGCAGGAACGGCAGCCAATCGCGCATCGCTCCCCACCCAGTGATCAACCACTGCTGCACCACGCTGTACACCGCCGAGACGACCCAATAGAGAACGGGACCAGCAGCAAAGTTCCAGCCGAAGAGAACGACCATCAACGGCATGAAGAGCATCATCGAGTACATCATTTGCTGCTGCGGGTCCTCGAATCGCCGGACACCGGCCGGACGCGTCATCCGAGTCTGGATGAACTGGAAAAGACCGGCCAAAATCGGCAAGATGTGCAGAGGATCCGGCTGCGCGAGATCTGGAATCCAAAGGAAACCGTGCGCCCAGGCGCCGACCTGGCTGAGCGACAGATTGCGGATCGCGAAGTACAAGCCGAAGAACACCGGAATCTGGAGGAGCATCGGGAGACAACCCGACATCGGATTGATCCCATGCTCCTGGTACAGCTTCATCATCTCTGCCGAGAGACGCTGGCGATCCTGCCCGTACTTCTTCTGCAGTTCGCGAATCTTCGGCTGCAGCTCCTGCATCGCCTTGGTGGAGCGCACCGATTTGATGGTGAGAGGCAACAGCAGCGTCTTGATGAGAATCGTGAAGAGGATGATCGCCAGTCCAGCGCTACCCGTCACTTCAGCAGTGCGGGCCAGTCCCCATTCGATGACATAGACGAACTGATCCCAAATGATCAAGTCGACCTCCTGGATGTCTCAGGTCTTCTCGTGCAGTGCATCCGTCACGGCACAGGATCGTACCCGCCTGGGTGGAAGGGATGACAGCGGAGCAGCCGCCGCACCGTCAACACGCCTCCCTTGATGATACCGTAGCGGGAGATCGCCTCATAGCCGTACTCCGAACAGCTCGGGTAGAACCGACAGGCGGGCGGCAATCCCGGTGAAATGAACCGTTGGTAGAAGCGAATCAGCAGCAGAGCCAGCTTCGTCATTCCACACCGTGTTCGCGTTGCGCGTGTGGCTCAGTGCCTTCAGGCCTCACGAGCCCGGCGCGATCGAGGAGGTCCTCGACCGCTGCGACAACTTCATGATACGTCATCGCTGGATCCGCGAGGGGCCCGCGGGCGACGAACACGATATCGTACCCCTGGCGCAACCGTCCATGCAGGTGGCGAACAGCCTCTCGCAGCCAGCGTTTCACCTTGTTGCGACGCACAGCTTTACCGATACGCCGCCCGACCGCGAACCCGTACCGATTCTCTCCCAGCTGATTGGCAGCGAAGCTCACGACGAGCAATCGGTTGCTGACCGATCGGCCCCGGCGTCGGACTCGTTCGAACTCGCTGGATCGGCGGAGCCGATACCGCCGCGCGATCACGGACGATCTATCGCTTGCTCGGCGTGATCTTCTTCTCGTCGGAAACCGTCAGCTTCCAACGCCCTTTCAGACGCCGCCGCTTCAGGACCGCTCGGCCACCGCGCGTACTCATACGAGCCAGGAAGCCATGCACGCGCTTTCTCCGCAGGCGTTTCGGCTGATACGTTCTCTTCGGCACGGCTCAGCTCCCCACTCGGGACTGTCCGACACAAAAAAGCCCGCGCCGGCGTTTGCCGTCACGGCGCGCTCAGTATACCACGTTCCTCTCGGTCACGTCACGGCCGCCACGACGCCGTTCAACACCGCCGCCACCCGCAGGATGAAACGCTCCCGCCCGGTATTGAGATGCCGATTGGACACGAAAGCCACGAGGAGATCGTGCGCCGGATCGTACCAGACTGCACAACCGGTCGCTCCGGTATGCCCGAAGGCAGCCGGCGAGAACAGGTCGACTTCGCCGAAATAGCCCCCACCCACTTCGAACCCGAGCCCCCAACCCGGTAGCCCGAGCGAATCGGGTGTTTGCCGCCTCGTCATCGCCGCCACCGTAGCCCGCGACAGAAGTCGGCCGGGCGCATGCGGCGTGAAGAAAATGAAGAAGCGCACGAGGTCGGGGAGACTCGCCACCACTCCCCACGCGGGATGGGCCAGGCGAAGTCCGTACTCCGGCCCGTACATCGCCCAGCGGGTTCCCTCTCCTAACATGCCGACGACGCGAGCGATCCGTCCGGCCTCGCTCATTCCCCGCAATGGGAAAAACGTGTCCGTCAGCCCAACCGGCTCCAGCAGGGTCACCCGTACGAGATCAGGAAAATCCTGGCCAGTCACCCGCTCTGCCAAGACTCCCAGCACAGCGTACCCGAGGTCGCTGTAGCCGATCTGGCTCCCAGGCGGGAAAACGAGCGGCTCAGTGAACGCTGCCTCGATCAATTCGTCGAGCGGCAAACCTTGCCGTAACAACGACTCCATATCGAGCGGTTCGTACGCGAGACCCGACGTATGGGTCAGAAGGTGCCGCACTGTGATCGCTCGCCGCTCGTCGCTGTCGAACTCGGGTAGGAACGTCGCGACTCTCGAGTCGAGGCTGAGGAATCCGCGCTCGACGAGGGCCAGCACGGTTGCCGCCGTGTACACCTTGCTCACCGATGCCAGGGGCCACAGCACGCGCGGACCAGCCGGCAGCCCTGGTGCGGCTTCCCCTCCGTACCATTCCAGCACCAACTGCCCTCCGGTAACCACCGCGAGCCCCGCACCGTCGCACTCTCCTCGCTCGATGAACCGGGTCAGCAACTCGATGACCTTCTCGAACCGGGGGTCCACCGCTCCACCTCGCTCCTCACGCTCCCACCGAATCGCGCGCCTCCAGGAGACTGGTAACCGGTGCTCATTTGGTTGCACTGTAGCAAAACCGGGCACGGCGTGGCGCACTCGCTCCCCACATCCCCTCTCGGTACGGGTCGCGGTAGGACCATCGTCGCTCCGCGAGCAGACCACCGACGCATGTGAAACAGTCGGAACCCTTTAGAAACTGGCAAGTGTATAATTTCCCAAGCGGCAGGAGTCTGCACGGTTTCTGCCTTTCGATCGAAACCGTCTATCTCGGGAACGGCCGGGCATGCGCGAAACCAAGTCCGCTCGCATCGATGCGCTCCTGCGACAGGTCTTGCAGACACTAGTCGCCGTCGTCCAGGCAGATCTCGGCGGGTTTTTCGTCTTCGACGAGCGACTTACAGCCGTCGAACTCGGCATCGTCGAGGGAGTGCAACCCGCGGGAGCGCTCCCTCCGGTCGGCGTGCGGCGTCTGCCTCCCAAGGAGGTACCAACCGAGCGCTGGCTCGCTCGTCACCGCCGCCCGCTCCACCTGCATCGGCCACAGCACTGGCATCGGTTTCCCCCAGTCAATCCCGGTTTGCGCGCGCTCGCCGAGCGTGGCGCACTGGTCGGCCTCGTCCTCCCGTTGCTTTGGGAAAGCGAACTGGTGGGCGTCGCCTATCTCTGGCGACATCTCGCGCCTCGCCCGTACAGTCGCCGGGAGATCCGTACTGCCCAACAATGGTGCCGGCTCGCGACACTGGTCGCCTATGCGAGCCGTCTCTACCAGCGCGAAGCGAGTCTCCGCACCGATTTCGAGAAAATCCTCATCGTCGACCAGATGCTCGAGCGGACGGCAGACCTCGACGAGATCGCGCAGGCCTGCATCGAGGGTGTCGAGACAATAGCCGGAACCCGCTCGGGTCTACTCTGGCTCGACGCCGGAACAGGCACTCCGCACGTTTCCGCATTCGGCTCTGCACCGAGTCAAGTGGACTCGTTTCTCTTCGAGCGCCTCGCTTCCCTCGCGACGGACACGGAACGAGCGGCGGTCCTGACCCTTTCGACGGAGGACGCCCGCGACCTGCTAGGCAGCGCACTCGCTTTTCTTTCAGCTTCCGTGCGCGACGTGTTGGTCGCGGCCTACCGCGAGGATGAGCGACCACTCGTCTGCCTCCTCGCCTGGAACGACGATGGACGGCGTGCTCCGGAACTTTCGGGGCATCTCACCACTCTCCGCCTTCTACTCATGCAAGTCGGCGCAGCGCTCTCCCGTCTGGCGACGCGGCGGCAGCTCGAGCGTTCGGTCGAGGTGCTTCGGGCCTTGCTCGAGCTCTCTCGCCGGGTCGCCGTTGCCACCTCGATCTACGAACTCCTCGAAGACCTCGCGCGCCGCTTCCACGACTTCCTCCGCTACGATGCGCTGATTTGCCTCGAGCCGGACACCACGGCCCCAGATCTGCTCCGCATTTCCTGGGGGAGCGGGCCGATACCGGAGGCACGAGTCGGCCACCGTATCCCGATCGACCGCAGTCTGGCTGGTCACGCCTTTCGCACCGGTCGCCTGTTGCATGTTGCCGATACGTGGGAAGACCCCCGTACTCATCATCTCCCGGAACGCCCCTTCCCTTTGCGGACGTTGCTCCTCGTCCCGCTCCGGTACGACGGGTCGACTAGGGCTGTTCTCGGCATCGGGCGTACCGCAGTCGCGCCGTTCTCCCCATTGGAAATCGAACTGGTCAACATCCTGGCGCAAGAACTGGCGACTGGTCTGACGGTCGTTCACCAGCGCCAGCTCATTCTCCAGAACGTCGAGCTTCAGCAGTTTTTAGCAGACGTCGGTACCCTGCTGTTGCATGATCCTGATCCGCACGCCTTCGCCCGACCGCTCGTGACTCGGCTCACGCAAACGCTGGGTGGTTCGACCACGCTCGTGCTCCGCCTCCCGCTCGAGGACTCTTCGGTCATCGCCTCGTCCAGGCTTGACGGAGAAGGAACGGCGCTCGACCTCACCCCGCTCTGTGATCCTGCGTTCTTCGAGTGGCTCTCCCGGTCCAGCGCGCACGGCGTGTTGGAACTGACCGATACGAAGATCGTACCACCGCCATTCCAGCCCTCCCTTGCAACACTCCTGGCCGACCACGCTCGCCTCACGCTCGTTGCGCTCGTCGCGCACGACGTGCCGATCGGTTGCTTGCTCCTCGCTCGTCCGCTCACGCACCCGCTCGAGACCGTCCTGCTTCGCGAATTGCGAACGCGGCTCATCCACGTGCTCGACCGGTGGATCGCTAGTCGCGAGCAAGATGCGATCGCCTCGTTGGCGAGAGAGCTGAGCCACTCCCCCGACCTCGACACATTCGGACACCGCCTGTTGCAACACCTGCCGAGTCTAGTGCCCAGCGACTTCGCGGCCATCCTGCTCCTCGACGACGATCAGCACGCGTTCGTTCCCCTCGCGACGAGCCCTCACTTCGCGATGCTTCCAGCTGGCTGGTCGATTCCGCGTCGATCCAGTTGGCTCGGTCGGCTCGCCGAGCACGATGAGGTGACCATCGTGCCCGATTCTTCCACGTTTCCCTTCCTCGACTATCCGATACGTGTGGCCGCCGCAGGCCAATCTGCCTCGCTGGCGGTCGCACCACTGGTTGCCCGCGGGCAAACACGCGGGATGGTGGTTCTCGGCCGGTTCGGCACCGCGCGGTTCACGACGGTCGAGCAGCAGCGTCTCCGCAACCTCGTTCGGGTGATCGGGCTCGCTCTCGGCGATGTGCTCAACGCCGAACATGAGAGAGAACTGCATCGTGCCTCCGTCGAGGCCTTGGCAGCGGTCGTCGATGCCAAGGACCCGAGCACCCATCAGCACTCTCGTCGCGTGGCGACGATCGCCCGTATCATCGCGCGAGAGCTGGGGCTTCCCCAGCCCGAGATCGAAGAGATCGAACTCGCTGCCTTGCTCCACGACGTCGGCAAGATCGCGATTCCCGATGCGATTCTCCGCAAAGCTGGGAAACTCGATGCAGCCGAATGGTCGATCGTCTCCACGCACCCCGGCGTCGGTGCGCAACTACTCGCTGGGCACCCCCAGTTGCGTCGTATCGCCTCCCTGGTCCGGGCACACCACGAACGGTGGGACGGGCAAGGGTATCCGGACGGCCTGCGGGGCGATGCCATCCCGCTCGGCGCGGCCATCATCGGCCTCGCCGATGCTTTCGACACGATGACGACCGATCGTCCCTACCGACCAGCGCTCTCTCCTGCCGAGGCCCTGGCCGAAGTTCGCCGCTGCCGTGGGACGCAGTTCCACCCTGTCGTCGTCGACGCTTTCCTCCGGGCTTGGCACCGACCGGATGGGATCGCCGTCGCCCTCGCCGCGCACACCTTCTCCGAGCCGAGTGCGCTCGCGACGCAAGCTCTGCACACCATCGGCGAACATCTTGCGGGACTGACGACGATCGAGCGACTCGCTGAGGTGATCGATCTCGCGCTGTCCGGCGTCCTCACCTCCGACAATATCGTGCTGTTCGCCATCGACGAAGACGGTACAGCGCTGCGCGTCATCTACTCACGATTCGATCGAGATCGCGCGCATCGGGTACGGCTCCCGCGTGGCCAAGGGCTCGCCTGGCGCGCGATCGAGTCGGGACGCGCACTCTCGGTCGTCGTTCCGGAAGCACCCCCAGGAAGTGTCGTCATCTGGGGCAGCCGTGAGCTCTTCACCGTGCTCGCCGCTCCCGTCCTCGACGCCCAGGGTGCTCTGGGAGCGATCGCGGTCTCACGCACGGAGCAGCGGCGCTTTTCCGATACTGATGCGGAACTCCTCGCTAATATCGGACGGCATGTCGGACCGCTCTTCCGCGTCATCTGGTCGAACCAGACTCGAGCCGCCACGGCCTCATCCAAGCAGGCGTCGCACATCGATCAGGCCGATGGCGACGAGAGAGGCGATCAGCAGCGGCTGGTGAATCAGGTACAGGAGGAGGCTGTGCCGGCCGATCCACACCAAAGCCCGGACCGGGAGTCGATCGCTCCAATCCGGTAGCGACCACCGACGCCGTCCTTCACCATACCACCAACTCGCCACGCCCACACCCAAGAGAACCACCCCGAACCAGGGAAAGAGCGGCCGGAAATCGAAGGAGCGATACCCTTCCGGCACCAATCCTAACCAGAAGAACCACCGATTCCCGGGCAGAAGTGCCACGAGCCATCCGAGGAGTGCAGCCAGCCCGGCGAACCCGAAATTCCAGACCCCGAAGCGTAGGAGGGGCAAGGCCAGGAGACTCGCGAGCAGGATGAGATGGAGAATACCGAAGAGGACGACATCGGGCGGACTCACCAGCCAGGTGACCAGCGTGACCAGCCCCGCGGCCCCGCCCAAGCGGAGAGTCCGCCGCACGACGTGCCGCCAGTACCGTTCAGGGTGGTTCGCCCATCGGTACCGCGCGAGCACCAGCGAGATGCCGGCGACGAACAAGAACGTGCTAGCGATACCATCAGCGAAGAGGCGCCACCCCCCACTCGTCACCGCGATGGGCCATTCCCCGAACGCCGCCAAATCGAACGCCCCGTGGTAGATGACCATCGCGAGAAAGGCGAGGCCGCGCAACGCGTCGACTTCCCAACGGCGGCCGGCTACCGGCCGTGGCATCGAGGCGGTCATCGCGCCTCCGTGAGGGGTCGTCCCGGGGCCATCGTCGGCTGAACCACGCCCCCAGTCGCACAGGGACGCGCCACGACCCGAACCGGCCACACCACGGCCGCAGCCGCCAAACCCAGTGCGCCCGCCAGCACGAGCGAAAGCGTATAGTGGCCAGTCCAGTCGAAAAGGATCCCGGCGACCGCCGATCCGGCCGCCGTACCGATGGGCATCACCGCGAACAGCAAGCCGAAGATCGTCCCGAGGCGATGCCGGCCATACAGCGCTGCGCAGAGCGACGAGGTCAGTGGCGTCGTTGCGCTCCACGAAAAGCCGATGACCAGCGCCGCGAGAAGGATCCCGACGCTGGATGCACCGACGAAGAGCAAGAGGAGGAAGCCGAGTCCACGCAGGGCGTAGACGACCGCCAGGGGAAGACTCGTGCCGCTGCGGTCGAGCCACCAGCCCGTCGCGAAGGCGCCAGCGATACTCGCCCAGCCGGTGAGCGCCAGCCCTGTCGCCGCCACCGCGTGCCCGAGCCCGATCCGGGTCGCGTAGTCGACGAAATAGGTCATGACCCAGCCCATGGTGAAACCACAGACGAAGAAGCCGAAAGCGAACTGCCACCACGCCAACGAGCGCAATGCGTCGATGACGCTGCACCCCTGACTGCTCTCGACGCGCGAGCGGCCTGGAGAGTGGTCAGCGAGCAATCGGAACGCCACCGGCGCGAGCGCGACGAGCGCCAATCCGAGCAGCAAAAGTGCTCTGCGCCACCCGACGGCCGCCACCACTGCAGCCAGCAGGGGTACGACGAGTGCCTGCCCCATCGGATTCGCAGTCGCGACGACCGACAACGCTGTTGTCCGATTGCGGCTGAACCAGGCAGCGACGACCGGTGTCAGCAACGTCGGTGAAACCGTGGCCAAACCCAGACCGGCCAATGCACCCAAGCCGAGAGCGAGAAGGGTCGCGTCATGCGCCTGACCACCGAGTACGAGGCCCGCACCGAGCGTGGTGAGGCCGACGAGCGCCACGAGGCCAGCCGAGAACCGATCGACGAGCCAACCCACGAACGGTTGGGAGAGCCCGACGATCAGGACACTCAACGAGACGATCGAGCCGAGACGAGCATGACTCATGTGCAAGTCATGCTGGAGTTCCGGAAAGACGAGACCGACCAGAAACCGTCCCCCAGCAGCGGTCGCCATGATTGCCGTGACGGCAATCAGCGCGATCCATGTTCTGGCCGATGATCGCTGCGATCCGACCGACTCGGCCACCGCTTATCCTCCCCACGGTGCGAGTTACCCTCCCCACGATGCGTGTCGGACGACTCGCGCTTCCCTTGGCCGACCGCGCGGGATCGCGCGAGCCGCTCGGGCGCTCTCCGCTCGGTCGAGCGTTCGGCTTCTCCCCTGCATGGTCCCCGCCCGACGCACAGCGTGCTCGACACTAGCCAGAGCCCAAACGCGTGCGTGCTCGCGAGCGATCGCCGCTCGAACGGACATCATCGAGGTCGCGTGGTCGTCGCGGCGCTTTGGACTGACCGGGTTGCCGCCGCTCCAGCTGCGATGGTACCGTAGTTGTTCGGTAACAAGCGAACTGGCGAACAGCGAAGACGGAAGCGAGTACGTCGCGGCGGCCGAGCAGCGAGTCCGGGACGGTGCGAGCCGGGCGGCAACGACGCGGCGGAAAATCCTTCTCGAGCTGCTACCCGAACTGGCGTCCTCGTGCCACAGTAGGCGTAGCCGGGAGCTGCCCGTTACTGCAGCACTGAGTGGGTGCAGCGACCGCCTGCACCAACTGGGGTGGTACCGCGGGTGAACCCCGCCCTCAGAGTGGAGGGCGGGGTTTTCTGATCGAACAGGCAGATCGAGGAGATCTCAGGGAGGTGCGCAGGATGTTCGAGCCTGTTCCGACCAAAGACATCGACTTCCCAGCGCTCGAGCGCGCTGTCCTCCGTTGGTGGTACGAGCACGGCATCGTGCAGAAGTATCTCACGCGCAATGCCCAGAGTTCCGAGCGCTATTCCTTCATGGACGGGCCCATCACCGCCAACAACCCGATGGGCGTCCATCACGCGTGGGGTCGGACCTACAAAGACTTTTACCAGCGGTTCTATACCATGCTCGGATACCGTCAACGCTATCAGAACGGCTTCGACTGTCAGGGACTCTGGGTCGAGGTCGAAGTCGAACGAGAACTCGGGTTCACCTCCAAGCGGGACATCGAAGCATATGGAATCGACCGGTTCGTGGAGAAGTGCAAGGAGCGCGTCTTCACGTACTCGGCAATTCAAACCGAGCAATCGAAACGGCTCGGCTACTTCATGGACTGGGATAACTCCTACTACACCCTCTCCGACGAGAACAACTACGCCATTTGGCATTTCCTCAAAGTCTGTCACCAGAACGGCTGGATCTATCACGGGTACGATGTCATGCCCTGGTGCCCACGCTGTGCGACCGGGCTCTCCGAGATGGAAGTCAGCGAGGGCTACAAGGAGATTACCCATCTGAGTCTCTACGTACGCTTCCCGCTCGAGGGGCACGAGCGAGAAGCCTTGCTCGTCTGGACCACCACCCCATGGACACTCACCGCGAACGTCGCCGCCGCGGTGCACCCTGACCTTACGTATGTCCGCGTTCGCCAAAACGATGAGATTCTGATACTGGCCGAAGAAGCCGCCCGGCACGCGCTGCGTGGTCCCTATGAGGTGCTGGGGTATCTGAAAGGAAGCGACCTCGTCGGTCTTCGTTACCGCGGTCCCTATGATCATCTTCCGATCAATGCCCAGGTCGAACATCGGATCATCCCCTGGGAGGCAGTCGATCCCAGTGAGGGAACCGGGATCGTCCATATCGCACCTGGCTGCGGACGCGAAGACTATCAGCTCGGGAAGGAACATGGACTCGCCGTCATTGCCCCGCTCACGGAGGATGGCTATTACGTCGAAGGGTTCGATTGGTTGACCGGCAAGCATGTGCACAGCGTTGCTGAACCGATCGCCCAGGATCTCGCTCAGCGTGGCCTCCTCTACCGCCGCGAACCCTATCTCCACCGCTACCCCACCTGCTGGCGCTGCGGGACCGAGTTGGTCTTCCGCCTCGTCGACGAGTGGTTCATCGCCGTCGATCCCTGGCGGGAAAAGGTCATGGAGGCGGCTCGCCAGGTTCGCTGGATCCCCGAATTCGGCCTCGAGCGCGAACTCGACTGGCTGCGCAACATGGATGACTGGATGATCTCCAAGAAGCGCTACTGGGGGCTTGCGTTGCCGATTTGGCAGTGCGGGGAGTGCGGCTGGTTCGACGTCATCGGAAGCGAGGAGGAACTCCGCCAGCGCGCGGTCGAGGGTTGGGAACTCTTCGAGGGTCACACGCCGCATCGCCCCTGGATCGATGCCGTCAAGATCCGCTGCGAGCAGTGCGGCTCCCTCGCGAGTCGCATTCCCGATGTCGGTAACCCCTGGCTGGATGCCGGTATCGTTCCCTTCTCCACGCTGCGCTACCGGCACGATCGGGCCTATTGGCAGGAATGGTTCCCAGTCGATTTCATCACCGAATCGTTCCCCGGCCAATTCCGCAACTGGTTCTACTCGCTGCTCGCCCAGAGCACTGTCCTGACCGGCCGAGCGCCGATGAAGACCTGCTTGGGTTTCGCCCTCCTCCGCGACGAGAAGGGCGAGGAGATGCACAAGAGCAAGGGGAACGCCATCTGGTTCGACGAGGCCGCTGAGCGGGCCGGCGTCGATGTGATGCGATGGCTCTATTTGAAGCACAACCCAGCCCAGAACTTGAACTTCGGTTGGCGCTTACTGGACGAGGTTCGCCGAACCTTCCTGTTGCCACTCTGGAACTCGTACGCATTTTTCGCGAACTACGCACGGCTCGACGGGTTCCATCCCGCTCAGCACGATGTGCCGCTCGGCGAGCGCACCCTGCTCGACCGTTGGATTCTCGCTCGTCTCCAGCAGGTCATCGCCACCGTTCGCGAGCGGATCCGAGACTACGACTCGATGAACGCTGCGCGGGCACTCCAAGACTTCGTGGTCGAGGATCTCTCCAACTGGTACATCCGTCGCAACCGACGCCGCTTCTGGAAGACGGAAAGCGACCGAGACAAGGCAGCTGCCTATCTGACGCTGTACGAGGTCCTGGTCACCTTGACCAAGCTGCTCGCTCCATTCATTCCTTTCACCACCGAGCTCATGTACCAAAACCTCGTCCGTCGTGTCGACCCACAGGCACCCGAATCGGTCCATTTGACCGACTATCCCGAAGCGGATCTCACGAAGCTCGATCACGAGTTGGTGGCGGATATGAACTGGCTGCTGCGCGCGGTCGAACTCGGTCGTGCCGCTCGCAACAAGGCGAACATCAAAGTGCGCCAACCGCTGCCCCGAGCCGTCGTGGCAGCACGCGATCCGGCAGCCCGCCGAGCGATCGAGCGACTCGTCGACCAGTTCATGGACGAACTCAACGTCAAAGCGGTCGAGTTCGCCGACCGGCCCGAAGACTATTTGAGCTATCGGGTCAAGCCGAACTTGCCGGTCCTCGGGCCGCGGATCGGGCCCAAGCTGCCGGTCCTCCAGCGGGTATTGGCTGAAATCGATCAGCATGCGTTGGCCCGCCAGCTCCGAGCCGGCCGAACCGTCACGCTCACGCTCGATGGCGAGGAACTGGAGTTCGGTTCCGACGACTTCTCGGTCGAGCCAGTCGATCGGCCAGGGTTCGCGGCCTTCGAGGACCGCGACCTGCTCGTGGCTGTCGATCTCACGATCACGCCTGAGCTCCGGCTCGAGGGGCTGGCACGCGACTTCATCCGCGGCGTCCAGGAGGCTCGCAAGAATGCCGGGTTCGAGATCGACGAGACGATCGCGATCGTCTACCGCGCCGAGGGCGACTTGGCTGCGGCCGTCGAACGCTTCGCTGATTCCATCAAGCACGAGACGCTCGCCGTCGACCTGCGTCCCGGTGAACCCGAACGGGAGGATGGTCACGTCGAGGAGGTCAAGGTCGGTCGCGAGCGATTCGTCGTCGCTTTGCGCCGCGTCGGGCGCCTGGCTGAGGCACGTCGGTGACAGTCGATACGATGGCCGAGGAAGGGCACCGGACCGATACCGCGGCAGAGGCTCCTGATATGCCGGAGTGGGACGTGTCGCGTTATGGGCCATTGCGCGAGCGACTCGTCATCCTGCCACGCAGCCAGCGCTCTTGCACGCTCGTCCAGCCGGCTGACCTCGATCGGCTCCTCGACCTGGCTCAGGCCGATCCGGAGGAGCACCTTCCCTATTGGGCCGAACTGTGGCCCAGCGGGATCGCGTTGGCGGACGCTCTTCTCCTCGATCCGAGCCCGATTCACGGGCAGCGTGTCCTGGAACTGGGCTGCGGGTTGGGTCTCACCGCGATCGCTGCTCTCTGGGCCGGTGCCCAGCTGATTGCGACCGACTACAGCGCCGAGGCACTGTGGCTCACTCGCTGGAACTGTTCGAGGAACACCGGTCGTGTGCCGGATCTCTTCCGCATGAACTGGCGTCGTCCGAGTGAACAGCTCGCGCGCCTGATCGGTTCCAGCAGCATCCCGGTTATCCTCGCCGCCGATGTCCTGTACGAAGATCGCGATGTCGAGCCATTGCTTCGACTGGTCGAGCACCTGCTGGCGCCGGGTGGCTTGCTCTGGCTGGCGGAGCCGGGGCGACGGACAGCCACCACCTTCATCGAGCGACTGCGCCAGAAAGGCTGGTCAGACGAGGTCGCGACCTGGTCCGGTCCCTGGCCCGATGCTGGTGATACTGCAGTCGTCGTGGCCGTCCATCGTCTCCGACGACCGAGACGATGATTCGAGCCTCTTCTCCGCCATCGACGCTGGCCGACCGGAGGATAGAGCTGACACTGCTCGGCGGTCGCAGACTCGTCGCTACGGACCGAGCACGCTTCCACGCCAGGCCAGGCTTCCCCACCCGTGCGACCGATGCTACCCTGCAACCGACGAGGAGCAGACTGGGAGGAGAGTGAATCTCGTGCGCATCGACTGCCACACCCATTTTTACCCCGCGGCATATCTGCATGCGCTCGAAGCCGGGAGCGCGGGCACGACCCTGCACCGAGATACTGATGGCCGCATGGTGTTGCAGTATGCAGGCGACTACAACGTTCTCGCTCCAGCTCATCACTCGCTCGAGGCACGCCTTGCCGACATGGAGCGTGCCGGGATCGACATGGCGATCCTCTCCTTGACCACTCCCGGTGTGCATGGGGAGCGAGCGGAAGTCGGTGAACGACTCGCTCGTCTCGTCAATGACGAGTTCGCGGACATTCAGCGCCGCTATCCACAGCGTTTTCGTTGTCTCGCGACGCTACCCCTCCAGTCACCGGAAGCCGCTGCACGCGAATTGGAACGCGCTGTCCGCGAACTCGGACTCGTCGGTGCCATGCTGTTTTCCAACGTCAACGGGCGCCCGATCGACCTTCCTGACTTCTGGCCGATCTACGAGGCTGCTGAGGCCCTGGGCGCGCCGCTGGTCATCCATCCGACCAGTCCAGCTTTCGCCGATCACCTCCTTGACTATCGGCTGGTCGCCCTACTCGGCTTCGCCTACGATACGACGTTGGCAGCCGTGCGCATGGTTCTCGGCGGGGTGCTGGATCGCTTTCCGCGGCTGACTCTCATTCAGACCCATCTCGGTGGCGTTCTTCCCTATCTCGCGGAGCGTGTCCAGCGCGGCTACCGAGTCTATCCGGAACTTCGTGGCCGCCTCGAGCGCGATCCCATGGACTACTTCCGCGAGATGTACCTGGATACCGTCCTTTTCGATCCGGCCTGTCTCTTGCTCGGTTTGGCCTTCGTTGGTGAGGATCGGCTGCTCTTGGGGAGCGATCATCCCCACCAAGTCGGCGATATCGACAAGGCGCCGCGCGTCATCGAGGAACTCCCCATCGCACCTCGTGCCAAGCAGAAGATCCTCTCCGAGAACGCTCGTCGTCTTCTCGGTCTCGACCAGATATGAGCGGCAGTGGTGTGACGATGCCCGGCGAGACGCTCCTCGTCTTTCAGAGCGGTGGCCCCACCGGTGTCATCAACGCGACACTCGCCGGTGTCATCGAGCGAGCACGTTCGTGCGGCTACACTCGCGTGCTCGGCGCGCGGTACGGCATCACCGGCCTGATCACCGAAACGCTCGTCGACCTCTCCGGCCTTTCACCCGCTCAACTCGACCACCTCGCTCGCACTCCCGGTGCGGCGCTCGGTACCTCGCGCCAACGCCTGGACGACAGGAGCAGCCGAGCAGTACTCGCCACCTTACGCGCGCACCGCGTCACAGCGGTCGTCGCGATCGGGGGTAACGATACGGCGACGAGCGCACTCGCGCTCCTGACGGCTGCCCAACAGGCAGGTTACCCGTTGGCGGTCGTGCTCGCCCCCAAGACGATCGACAACGATCTCCCGGAAACGGATCACACTCCTGGCTATCCTTCGGCTGCTCGCTTCCTCGCGCTGGCGACGCGCGATCTCATGCTCGATTGCCGCTCCCTCGCGACCTTCTATGCATGTACCGTCCTCGAGGTGCAAGGACGGAATGCCGGCTGGCTCGTCGCCGCTTGCGGGCTCGCGATCGGCGAGTCACTGGCGACGCATCTGCAACTGGTCTTCCCCGAGCGCCCCCCACGATCGAGCCGCGATCTCGCTGAAGAGGTCGTCTCGCTCCAGCAACGGCTCGGCTGGCTCCTCCTCGTCGTCCCTGAAACCTTGCGTCGCCAAGACGGACGACCCCTGGCCGAGGCAGCGCCTCGCTGGGTCGATCCACACGGGCATCCCTACCCGCCGAGTCCAGCTGAAGCGCTCGCGCACGCGCTGGAAACCCTCTGTGGCGCACGAGCACGCGTCATCCGACCGGGAGCCTTGGCGCGCTGCTTCCGCGAGACGGTCGTCGAACTCGATCGGGAAGAAGCTCGCGCGATCGGACGAACCGCAGTGGAATGGCTGGCCACTGGTCAGTCGGCGGTCATGGTCGGCATCGAACGTCTCAGCGACGATCCGTACCGCGTACGGTTCCATCCGGTTCCGCTCCAGCGGGTCGCCGCCCACGAGCGCCGACTCCCGCCCGAGTTCATCAGCGAAGACGGTCGCCGAGCGACAGCAGCGTTCGCTCGCTACGCGCGACCACTCGTCGGGGAACTCGCTGCGCCAGAGACTCACCTTGGTTGGTCGCTCTGACCGATCGGTGCCAGAACCCCCAAACTTGTGTGGCGAGCCGCATCGTGAAGGCACGCGTCTCAGATCACGACGTACCCTTCCGCATCGCGATCGACCATCCGCCGCGCGTACCGTTCGAAGTCCGGAAGGCGCGGCAAAAGCTCTCCGAATAGACGCTCGTTGAACGCATTGTGTGCTTCCCTGCTTTCCCACCGTTCGACCCAAACGTAGCGGTATTCTTCGTCGAGGCGCACCAACTCCGACGAGATGCATCCCTCTGCCTCGCGGGCAGCAGCGATCAAAACCCGAAACGCTTGTTCGAACTCGGGTTGCATCCCCTCTTCCACTTCGAAGAAGCTCAAGTCGACGAACATCCCTTTCCCCCGATCTCATCATCGCACTCGATCCTGCTCTTCACCTGGCTCCCCGTCAAGCGCGCCACTGAGCCCACGAGCTCGACCATCGAGCCTGATGCGAACCGACCGGCGAGGCACGACTTCCCATACTGGCTCTTGGAATGCCCAGAGAGCGACCCGATGGAGTCCGTTCAGTGACCTAGGCGGGTATTGCGTCATCGCCTATCCTGATGTGCGGCATCGTTGCGGCTAGGAGGGAAGCTGTGACGAGGCGATCGATCATCGGCATTCTGGGCGGAATGGGACCACTCGCGACTGTCGACCTCTATCGAAAGATCATCGAAGCGACGCCGGCCGAACGCGATCAGGATCACCTGCATGTCATCATCGACGCCGACCCGTCGATTCCCGACCGGACGGCAGCCTTGCTCTTCGGTGGACCGGACCCCACGCCTTGGCTCCTGGCCAGTGCGCAGCGCTTGGAACAGGCTGGTGCAGACTTCATCATCGTTCCCTGCAACACTGCTCATGCCTTCTTGCCTCGTGTCCGAGCGAGTATCTCGATCCCTATCCTGAGCATGATCGCCGCGACCGCTGAGCGCGCCGCCGAAATCGTCACCACGGGATCGATCGTTGGCCTCTTAGCCACTGCTGGAACGATCGCCAGCCGTCTCTACCAGCAGGCGCTGGAGGAACGAGGCCTTCGGTGTATCGTCCCGGATGCCCAGTCGCAGGAACGAGTCAGCGAGGCTATCGCACTCGTCAAGGCGGGAAGAACCGATCAGGAAGTAGCCTCACTCGTCCTCGGGGCAAGCCGCGAGCTCATCGCACAGGGCGCAGCAGCGCTCATCCTCGGTTGCACCGAGCTTCCGATCGTCTTTCCGATCTCCGAGGTTTCCGTTCCCGTGCTCGATGCGACTCGGATCCTCGCCGAAACCGCTGTCCGCCTCGCCCGCGGTGAGCGTCCGCTCGCTGGACTCGCATCGCCCCTCCTCGTTTGAGTTCCGCACCTGTGCGGAAGGCGCCCAGATGGGCTCGATCGCTACACTTGCACTGCGGGCCGAAGAAGGCTCGCGAGGACGATTGCGAGTATGCCTGTAAACTCGCGAGCGCCTCTGGCGCTTGTCATCGTTATCGTCACGAGTGCGACGCTTTTCCTCTTCCCGAGCGAATGCTCCTGTGGAGCAACCGAGCCACATCCGCACGCGTTGTTCGAGCTACCAGGCCATCACCATCCACCAGGAACAGCCGGCGTGACAGCTGGCGAGCTGTCTGGTCCCCAGCTCGCTCAGCCCGGTGCGACCAGCTTAGCGAACTGGCTCGCCGCCCACGTGATCTTTTGGGACACGCCTCTCACGCTCGGTCTCGGCACGCTGACACCCCGTCCCGACCGAGAGCTGGCTCGGAACAGTCGTCCAGTCAGGCCCGAACCACCCCCGCCGCGTCGTGTGCCTCTCATCGAAGGTCGGCTTGTCGACGCGTCGAGAGGGGGTCGAGATGCAACGACTCTTCCGAGCTAGTGCCCTCGTCCTCACAGTGTTGATCGTCGTGCTGCCGATCGCGGCTTGTCGTCGGGGCGAAGCACGAGCCGAGCTCGTCACGCTCGACATCTTAGCCGTCAGCCCAGAACCACCGATCGTCGGCCCAGCGGAGATCCAGTTGCGCCTGCGCGATCAGCGAGGCCAACCACTGACTGGACTCGGCACGATCGAAGTCGAGGGCACCATGACCCATGCTGGAATGGAACCAGTGATCGTGCGAGCGCGGGAGGCGGATGACGGAATCTACGTGACGCAGGACTTTCGTTTCACCATGGCCGGCGACTGGATCATCATCGCCCGCGGCACCTGGAACGGGCGACCGTTCGAAGCGCGCGCTTGGATCGCCGGCGTGCGGGCAGGCACCGCACCCGCGACACCCACCCACGATCACGCGCCCCGTCCGACTCCTTCGCCCTGAGGAGCCGCGCGATGGCACGAGAACGTCGACGCACTCTGAGGGCCCCGGATCTCCTCGCGATCCCGCTGGTGGGGCGTTATCTGCGCTGGCGTCACGCACGGACGAGCGCGCAAGTCGTGTTGCTCCTCATGGCCCTCGTGCTCTCGTACGACGGATTCTTCGGCCCGCCGCTCGCCCCCAAGAACGTGGCTGGTGTCCTCCCCTGGGTCCACTGGCGCGGACTCGTCGTCCTGACTTTGTTGCTACTCGGCAACTGGTTCTGCTTCGCCTGTCCGTTCCTGCTCCCACGTCGCCTCGCTCAGCGCTGGTTCCGGCCGCAGCGGGCCTGGCCAGGCAGGCTACCCGGGAAATGGGTCGCCGTGCTGCTTCTCTTGGTCTTCTTCTGGGCATACGAGGCGTTCGATCTGTGGGCCAGCCCGTTTCTGACTGCGTGGGTTGCCCTCGCCTACTTCGTCGGCGCATTCGTCGTGGATGGATTGTTCCGAGGAGCGGCTTTTTGCAAGCATGTCTGTCCGATCGGACAATTCAACTTCGTTGGTTCGTTGCTCTCACCCACTCAGGTGACGATCCGCGAACCGGCAGTCTGCGCATCTTGTCGCACCAAGGACTGTATCCGCGGTCGCTTCAGCCCGCAGGGGACTCTCCTCCAACGCGGCTGCGAACTCGGACTCTTCCAACCGCGGAAGGTCGGCAACCTCGACTGCACGTTCTGTCTCGACTGCGTCCACGCCTGTCCATACGGAAACGTCGGGATTCGGCTCCGGCTCCCGCTCCATGACGAACTCGATCTCGAGCGGAATCGCTCCGGAATCGGGCCACTCACCGGTCGAACGGATTGGTTGTTGCTCGTGGTCGGCCTAACTGCGATCGGCTTCCTCAACGCCTTCGGCATGGTATCGCCGGTCTACCGTTTTCTGAGCTGGCTCGCTCGCGTCCTCGGAACGGCGAACGAATGGCTGCTGATCGCCATCCTCTTCGCCGGTGGGTTGGCGATCCTCGCGGTCACGGTCATCGGAGCGAGCTGGCTCACCAGTCGACTGGCGCGCCGTGGTTCGACCGGTTGGGTCGCCCGTCGATTCGCGTACACGCTCGCGCCACTCGGTTTCGGCATGTGGGCGGCGCACTATCTCTTCCACTTTTTCACTGGTGCGCTGACCATCCTGCCGCTCGCCCAGAGTTTCGTCCGCGACGTGACCGGACGAGCACTGCTCGGGGAACCGAACTGGCAGTTGGCCAGCCTCTTCTCGCTCCAGACGACCAGTGACCTGGTTGTCCTCGTCCTCGGGCTGGGAGTAGCTGGTTCCGTATTATGGACTCTTTGGTTGGGTCGCCAGGAAGAGTTCACGCTGGGCGCGCTCCTGCCTTGGATCGTCTTACACGCGTCGCTCTTTCTCTTCGGCGTGTGGCTGCTCGGGCAACCCATGGAAATGCGGGGTACACTGCTCGGGTGAAGGCAGGTGAGATATGCCTCCCAGTCAGTTGACTCGTGCGGTCATCGCCGGATTACTCGTCGTCCTGGTCACTACCTGGTCGGCCGCGGCCAATGGCGGACAGGTGCGAGTCGCAAATTATCCGATCGGTCCGTACGAGATCACGGTCTTCACGAGCCCGACGCCTTTACGGACGGGGACAGTCGATGTCAGCGTCCTCCTGCAGCATCGCGAGACGAAGGCGATCGTGGACGATGCGCAGATCGTCTTGACGATCGAGCCAGTAAGCGGTAGTCCTTCGCGGCAATATCCAGTCACCCGCGAGCAAGCGACGAACAAACTGTATTACGCTGCCGAGTTTCCGGTTGACCAGCCCGGCTCGTACCGGATGCGACTCGACGTTCGAGCACCCGAAGGCGCTGGAGCCGTCGAATTCGACGTCACGGTGGAGCGGGCCGGCTCCTCGCTCTGGCGCTCCTGGTGGCTCTGGGGTGCGATCGTCTTGCTGCAGATCCCGCTCTGGTGGTGGTTATTCGGGGACAGGACGCAAGTCCGCGGGCAGACGAAAACCCGGCCGACTCCGGCGAGCAAGCGATGACGCTCCGACGCCTTCGCCTGCTCCTCTGGATTCTCGCCCTTTCGGCGGTAGGTACCAGCGCCGGGATCGCGTGGTACCGCTGGTACGCTGCGCACCACACGGACTCGTGGGCCCTCGAGCTGGATGGGAGACCAGCCCCAGCTTTCCGACTCCTCGACCAGGACGGTCGGCTCGTCTCGCTCGACTCCCTCGACGGCGACCTGTTCGTGGTGACCTTCGCCTACACCACCTGCCCAGACACCTGTCCACTGACGCTCCGCAGACTCGTCGCCGCGCACCAGCGTCTCCCCACGTCTCTGCGCGACCGCGTTCGGCTGCTCGCGATCACCGTCGACCCCGAACGCGATACGCCTGAGCGGATCCGCCACTACGTCGTGGTCAACGGCTTCGATTCCTCTCTCCGCTTCTTGACCGGCGAGCGAGCCGCACTCGAGCCGGTCTGGAGTAGCTTCGGTCTCGCCGTCATGCGCCAACCGCTTCCCCACGGACAGTACGATGTCCAGCACACGGCCGTGACCTACATCCTCGACCGTAACGGATCGCTGCGCTATCTCATTCGCGACGAGGCGCTCGAGCCAGCTCGCCTCGCCGACCTGCTCGAGCGCCTCGTCAGGTGATTCGAGCCACGAGACCCATCGGAAACCGCGCTCGACGGTCAGGTCACCGCGAGCGCGTGAACGGTCAATCCCGAATCTCGCTGGCGAACTCGTTCTCCGTCTCGGTCAGTGCCTCGTCGATGATCGTCACGATGCGATCCAGTTCCTCGTAGGTGACGACCAACGGCGGAGCAACGTGCACGATCTCCCACACGCGCGTAAGCAGTCCCTTCTCGTTCATACGCCGTTCGAGCGCCTTGATGAAAGCACTGTTGCGCGGCCATTTCTCCTTAGTCGTCTTGCTCTTGACCAGTTCGATCCCGCACATCAGGCCCAGGCCACGCACGTCACCGACGGTCGGGTGACGGAGCAGCTCCTTGAGCCTTTCGAGCAAATACGCACCCTTCTCGGCGCTCTGTTGCACTAACCCTTCCCGCTCGAAGATTTCGAGATTCTTCAGCGCGGCCGCCGCCGCAACGGCATGCCCACCGAAGGTGAGCAAGTGACCGAGCGGTACTTCCTTCTGTTCCTGGAAAATTTGGAACACACTGTCGCGGACTGCGACCGCACCCATCGGAGCATAGCCGGAAGTGATGCCCTTGGCCATCGTCATCAGATCAGGAACGATCCCGAAGTGCTCAGCCGCGAACAGCTTACCGGTGCGGCCGAAACCGTTGATCACCTCGTCCATGATCAAGAGAACACCGTATTTGTCACAGATTTCGCGCAAACGCTGCCAATACTTGGGCGAGGGCACGTGGACGCCATTCGAGGTCGAGATCGGTTCGCCGATCACCGCCGCGACCGTCTCCGGATCCTGGTAGAGGATCTCCTGCTCGACGTAGTTCGCGCACATCAGATCGCCCTCTTCCCCTTCCAGTCCGAAGTCGTTGCGGTACCGGTTGGGCGAGGGGACATAGTACACCCCATACATGAAGGGCCCGAAGAACTTCTCGTTGCGCGATTGCGTCAACGACATCGCCCCGTACGTCATGCCGTGGTAACTGCCTCGCCGGGCGATGATCTTGTACCGCTTGGGAAATCCGCGCATTGCCTGGACTTGCTTGGCGATCTTGATGGCGCTTTCCACCGCCTCCGAGCCACCGGAGCAGAAGAAGACGCGATTCAGATCGCCAGGCAAGCGGAGCGCCAGCTCGTGTGCCAAGCGCACCGTCGCCACCGTCGTATGGTTGGCGGAAGAGACGTAGGCGAGCTTGGCCGCCTGCTCCGCCATCGCTTCGGCGATCTCCTTGCGCCCGTGTCCAGCGTTCACTACCCAAAGCCCGGACAACCCATCGATGAATTCGCGACCGTAGACGTCGACCAGCGTGCTCCCGTAGGCGCGTTCGAAGACGCGAAAACCTCGCTCCTCCGCGAGACGGATCCACTCGGCGGAATGGATCCAGACATGCTTGAGCGCTTCTTGCTCGAAATCCGGTGCGGTGCGTGGCTCCGGATGCACCGCTGCGACCTCAGTCATACGACACCCCCTGAAATCCCTCGTGACGGCCGAGCAGCCGTCGTCTCCAACGATGCGGACACGAACAGGGGCATTCCGAGAACCCTGTCTCCACCGTTCCGCACGCCTGTAGTCTCACACATTGCACCGAAGTCGGCAAGGGGGTTCCTTCGGGGAACGCTATCGGCACATCGTCACCGCTGTGAGACCTGAAACGTGCACTTGGAAAGAGCGAGCGTTCAGCGGTCGAGCAGCGAAGAGGATCCGGGAGGGCATCCTTCAGCGATACCCAGCACGCGCTCGAGACAGGCGAGGCTGGCATCGACGAGTGGCCGGAACGCCACCGCTCGCTCCGCCATTCCGAACCTGTGGGCTCAGCTCCGCTCACCCGTCGCAGACGCGGCGGCGTCGCTCACCCGCACCGCTGGCGCTGCAGGCCCCTGACACCGCACCTGAGCGGTCGCTGACGCAAGGGAAGGATGCGCTCGCCCCGATCGCGGCTGACCTCTTGCGCAGCGCTCATGATCCTGCTATAGTGTGAAGCTGAAGTCCTCACGGTGAGCCCGCGCAACGGTGCGCGTGCTTGTAGAGGAGGGAACGGAATGGCTGCATCGCTGCGGCGAACCGGCATCGTACTGTATTCGGACCGCACGACTCGTCTTCTTCTCCTCGACGAAGGTACCTCCCGTCCACGACCTTGCCAGAGGACAAGGTAACGCGCTCGCTGCCGATCCTGATTGCGCGGAGATTCGCGCTTCAGCGTCTGCAGGATCGGCTCGTCTTCGCTGTTTTCCAGTCGATCGGGGGAAAGGTCCTGCGTCGTTCGTCGTCTGAGAGCGACGACCTCAATGCAGAGGGAAGGAGAAACGAACGCGATGAAGCGTCTGAGCATCGAGGAGTCGGCGGGAGCCGCTCCCCTCTATAGCCCGCACTACGAGCACGATGCGTGTGGCACTGGGTTCGTGGCTGATCTCGCTGGTCGGCCAAGTCACCAGATCGTCGAGTACGCGCTCGAAGCCGTCGTCAATCTGACGCATCGTGGAGCCGTCTCCGCCGATGCCAAGACCGGTGACGGAGCAGGGATCACCGTCCAGATTCCCCGCAAGCTTCTCCTGCGGGAACTGGCGCGGTTGGGTGTCGAGGCAGTCGATCCGGCTGATCTCGCTGCGGGTCTCGTCTTCTTACCAGCTGACAACGACGACCTGGCTATCCGCTGCAAGGACGCGCTGACCAGCGCGCTGCGGCGGCACGGCATCGATGGGATCTGGTGGCGGCTCGTTCCAGTCGATCCCGGGGTACTCGGCGAGCAGGCGCGAGCCACGATGCCACGCATCGAGCAAGTGATCGCGCTGCGCCCGGTCGGCTGTGACGAGATGGAGTTCGAGCGTCGGCTCTACCGAGCACGACGGCGAGCCGAGCAGACCGCCAAGGAGCTCGGAGCTCGCGGCTTCTTCGTTCCCTCGCTCTCCTGTCGGACGATCGTCTACAAGGGCCTCTTCGTCGCCCGCGACCTCGGCGCTTTCTACATCGATCTCCGAGACCCGGACATGGAGAGTGCGCTGGCGTTGTTCCACCAGCGCTACAGTACGAACACCTTCCCCACCTGGCAGCTGGCACAGCCGTTCCGGCGTATCGCACATAACGGCGAGATCAACACCTTGCAGGGGAACCGGAACTGGATGCGAGCTCGCGAACCGGAACTCTTCTCGCCGCTGTGGGGTGACTCCCTCGCCGAGCTTTTCCCGATCATCGATCCGGACGGCTCGGACTCGATGAGTCTCGACCAGGTCCTCGAATTCCTCGAGCTCTCGGGGCGCGACATCGTCCACGCGGTGGCGATGCTCATCCCCGAAGCCTGGGAAAACATGACCGATCTGGACCCGGCCATCCGCGCGTTCTTCGACTACCACGCCGGGCTCATGGAACCGTGGGATGGACCAGCTGCCATCGCGTTCACGGACGGTCGCGTCGCTGGCGCCGTCCTGGATCGGAACGGCCTGCGACCAGCTCGGTACTCGATCACCGAGGACGGACTGGTTGTTCTCGCGAGCGAGACGGGTGTGATCGACCTCTCCGGGCGGAAGGTGGTCGAACGCGGACGACTCGGCCCGGGTCAAATGTTGGTCGCCGACACGGTCACGGGCACCGTGTATCGGAACGAGGAGATCAAACGGCTTTTGGCCACCCGCAAACCGTATGGCGAGTGGCTGACGCAGTATCGTCTCTCCCTGGGTAGCGCGCCAGTCGATGGCAACGGTCACGAGATCGACGAGCAGAGCTGGCTCCGTCGTCAAGTGGCGTTCGGCTTCACTGCCGAGGACCAGCGGTTGGTCGTTCATCCCATGGCCGTGGAGAACAAGGAGCCGCTCTGGTCGATGGGAGACGACACGCCATTGGCGGTCCTGTCCGAGTTCCCTCGACCGCTCGCCCATTTCTTCCGCCAGCGCTTCGCCCAGGTGACCAATCCGCCGATCGACTCGTATCGCGAAAAGCTGGTGATGTCGCTCGACGTCCATCTCGGGCCGTGGCCGAATCTGCTGACCGAACTCCCCGAACACGCGCGCTTGCTGCATCTGAGCAGCCCATTCCTTTCGGAGGATCAGCTGGCCGCGCTGGCCCATCACCCGGTGCTACGCGCCCGAACGCTCGCTGCCATCTTCCCAGTCGCGGACGGACCGGCCGGACTCGAGCAGGCGCTCGAACGACTCCTGAAGGAGGCGGAACGCGCGATCGACGAAGGCGCGAGTATCCTGATCCTGAGCGATCGTGCCGTCGATGAGGCGCACGCACCGATCCCGATGCCGTTGGCGGTCGGTGCGCTCCATCACCACTTGATCCGGATCGGTAAGCGCTTGCGCGCCTCCATCGTCTGCGAAACCGGCGATGTTTGGGATGTCCACCAGGCAGCCGTGCTCATCGGCTACGGAGCCGCTGCCGTGCATCCGTATCTGGCGCTCCACGTCGCCCGCAGTTTCGCGGGGAGCCGTGGCGCTGAGCAGCTTTCCCCTGACCAGCTCGCTAAGAACTACTTGAAGCAACTCGACGCCGGCCTGCTCAAGATCATGTCTAAGATGGGTATCTCGACGTTGGCCAGCTACCAGGGTGCCCAGTTGTTCGAAATCCTCGGGCTGGATCCATCCGTGGTCGATCGGTACTTCACCGGTACACCCTCGCGGCTGGGTGGACTGGACCTCGCCGGGATCGCGGAACGGGCACTCGCACGCCACCACGCAGCCTTCAGTGCGTCGTTGGACAAGCTGCCTGACTGGGGATTCGTTCGATTCCGCAAGGACGGCGAATACCATGCCTTCAGCCCGACCAACGTGCGCGCGCTGCAGCAGGCGGCGCAAACCGGCGATCGCGATGCGTACCGCCAGTACGTGCAGGTGGTGCAGCACCGGCGGCCAGCTACGCTGCGCGACCTCCTCACCTTCCGCCCCACCGAGCCGATTCCATTGGAGGAAGTCGAGCCTGCCGAAGAGATCCGCAAGCGGTTCGTCGTCACGGCGATGTCGCTCGGCGCCCTCTCGCCAGAGGCGCACCGCACGCTGGCGATCGCGATGAACCGGATCGGCGCCCGCTCCAACTGCGGTGAAGGTGGCGAGGATCCGGACTGGTACTACGAGAACGGCAGCGACGTGCCGCACAACAAGATCAAGCAGGTAGCCAGTGGCCGATTCGGGGTGACCGCCGAATATCTCGTTCGTGCCGAGGAGCTGGAGATCAAGATCGCCCAGGGATCGAAGCCGGGCGAAGGCGGTCAGCTTCCTGCCCACAAAGTCACAGCGATCATCGCGCGATTCCGTCACGCCATTCCGGGCATCCAACTCATTTCCCCGCCACCACACCACGATATCTACAGCATCGAGGACCTGGCCCAGCTCATCTACGACCTCAAGATGGTCAATCCGCGGGCGCGTGTCGGCGTCAAGCTGGTGGCCGAGGCTGGCGTCGGGACGATCGCTGCTGGCGTCGCCAAGGCGCACGCCGATTACATCCTGATCAGCGGGCACAGCGGCGGAACCGGGGCGTCTCCCCTCTCGTCGATCAAGTTCGCTGGGGTGCCCTGGGAACTCGGGCTCGCTGAGACGCAGCAGACGTTGGTGCTCAACGATCTGCGGAGCCGGGTCCGCTTGCGGACCGATGGCGGTTTGCAGACCGCACGCGACATCATCATCGCCGCCCTGCTCGGCGCGGAAGAATTCGGATTCGGTTCGGCTGCACTCGTCGCCATCGGATGCGATATGGCTCGCCAATGTCACCTCAATACGTGTCCGACCGGTATCGCCACGCAGCGCGAGGATTTGCGGAAGCGGTTCGCCGGTAAGCCGGAACACGTCATCAATTACTTCACACTCCTGGCCGAAGAGGTCCGCGAGTACTTGGCGATGCTCGGTGCGCGGCGTCTCGACGACATCGTCGGGCGTGTCGAACTCCTCGCGGTGCTCGACCAGCTCGATGGACCGGCGGCGACGCTCGATCTGACCCCGCTGCTCGCGCCTCCACCCGATCCGACCGCACCGCGACGTTGTCTCTACGACCGCAATATCTTCCACGATCTCACCGGCCCCGCACTCGACGAGTGGTTGGTCGAGCGAGCGCGTCCAGCTCTCGAACAGCGGCAGCCCGTCCGCATCGCTGCGACCGTGCGCAATCATCACCGGGCCGTCGGCGGCCGGCTGGCTGGCGAGCTGAGCTTGCGCTTCGGCCGCGACCATGCGCCCGACGGCTTGATCACCGTGGAACTTACTGGCCAAGCTGGACAGAGCTTCGGCGCCTGGTGTTGGCACGGATTGACTCTCATCCTGACCGGGGAGGCGAACGACTACGTCGGAAAGGGTATGGGTGGTGGAACGATCGTCGTGCGCTCGCCGGAGCCACCAGCTGACCCTTCGCGTCCCCATGTCTTGGTCGGCAATACCGTCCTCTACGGTGCGACTGGTGGCCAGCTCTTCGTTGCCGGCCAAGCTGGTGAGCGGTTCGCGGTTCGAAACTCCGGTGCGGTAGCGGTCGTCGAAGGTGTCGGCGACCACGGCTGCGAATACATGACCGGCGGAGTCGTCGTGGTTCTCGGTCCGACGGGACGCAACTTCGCCGCCGGTATGACCAACGGATTGGCGTTCGTTTTCGATCCGGAAGGCGTCTTCCCGACACGACTGAACCGCGATTATGTCCAGCTCGAGCGTTTGAGTGACGAGGACGACGAACTCCTTCGTTCGCTCATCAGCCAGCATGTCGCCTGGACCGGGACCCAACGCGGGCGAGAGATCCTGGAACGCTGGGCAGAACTCCGCAGCGCGTTCTGGAAAGTCGTCCCTCATCCACCGATCGAGGCGGCCGAGGAACGCCCAGCGCGTCGCGCCCGCGAGCGCGTGGTCGAGGCCCAAGCCGTTGCAGACTGACCTCCCATCCATCCCATGCCGCAACCGGCCCCCGGGAACGCTCCCGGGGGCCGGTTGGTGGGTGGGGATGAGGTCATCTGCTCGATCAGGCCACAGGCGTGACGGCTGCTTCATCGCGCTCGCCCGTTCGGATGCGATAGACCCGCTCGACCGGGAGGACGAAGATTTTGCCGTCACCGACCTCCCCGGTGCGTGCCGCGCTGAGAATGGCACGCACCGTCGGCTCGACGAAATGATCGGACACGCCGATGTCGAGCCGAATCTTCGGCGAGAGCTCCATCTTCACGGTCATGCCACGATACGTCTCTACTTGCTCTGTTTCTCCACCGTGTCCTTGGGCGGCCGAAATCGTCAGCCCACGAACCTCTGCTTGGAAGAGCGCTTCCAGAACCTCGTTGAGTTTTTCTGGTCGAATGATGGCGACGATGAGCTTCATGCGCTGCCTCCCACCTTCTCGGTGACCGGACCGGGATGAGCGGCCACCTCGCTCGTCCGGTTCAGGGGCAAGAGCAACACCGCCCCCTCTCCACTGGTGTAGGCCTGTTCACCGTGCTCAGTGACATCCAAGCCGATGCGCTCAGCGGTATCCGCAACGCGGAGCGGTGTCACCAACGCGATCGCCCGCAAGATGGCGAATGTGCCGACTGCGCTGTACCCGATGACCGCGAGCACCGCGACCGCTTGAATCAGGATTTGCTGCGGGTTGCCGAAGAGCAGCCCGTTCGCGACTCCGTTCCACGACTCCTGCGCGAAGACACCGGTCAACAATGCTCCGGTCAGTCCACCGACGCCATGCGCTGCGAAGACATCCAGCGCATCATCGAGCCGTGTCCGGGCTCGCCACAGCAACGCGAAATAGCTCGGAAAGGCAGCCAGCGCCCCGAGCACGATCGCTGACAACGGCGAAACGAATCCCGCAGCTGGCGTGATGGCGACCAGGCCGACGACGATCGCCGTCGCGAGCCCCACGGCCGTCGCCTTGCCGCTCCGCACGAGATCGAGAGTCATCCAGACCAGCGCGGTCGCCATCGGCGCCAGCATGGTGTTCGCGAAGGCGAGTCCAGCGATCTCGTTCGCCCCGAGCGCACTCCCCGCGTTGAACCCGAACCACCCGAGCCACAGCAGCATCGCACCGAGCAAGACGAACGGAATATTGTGCGGTAAGATGGCCTGACGACCGTAATCGCGTCGGCGACCGAGGACGAGCGCACCGACGACCGCCGCGATACCAGCATTGATATGCACGACTGTTCCACCAGCAAAATCGAGAGCGCCCAAGTCGGCGAGCCAGCCACCTCCCCAAACCCAGTGCGCGATCGGTGCATAGATCGCGATCGCCCAGAGCGCGAGAAACGCGAGGTAGGGCCCAAAGCGCATCCGTTCTACCAGCGCTCCCGAAATGAGTGCCGCGGTGATGATGGCGAAGGTCCCTTGGAAAGCCATGAACAGCACGTGCGGGATCGCGTCAGCCCCTTGCAGGTCGACTCCACGGAGCAGCGCGTGCGAAAGGTCTCCGATCAGCGCCCACCCAGAGGAAAAGGCGAGCGAGTAGCCGAGCAGCGCCCACGCGAGTCCCACGACAGAGACCGCACCGAAACTCATCATCAGCGTGTTGAGAATGTTCTTGGAGCGAACGAGCCCGCCGTAGAAAAACCCTAATGCCGGGGTCATCAGGAGGACCAACGCTGTCGCAACGAGCATCCAGGCGATCGCACCTTCGCTCATCGTCGAGCTCCTTCCTGCTGCCTCAGTGCAGCGACTGAGTCGTCTCTGGCCTCTCCTTCCTGGCGACGAGGCACGAGCGGCGGTCCGCGTTGGCGCTGGATGTCTCCGATCGGCATCATCGCTCCTCTCCCTTCGTGCACGATACCGGGAGGAAGACCGCGCTGACCGCAGCATCGTGCGCAACGTGCACCGCGTCGCTTGTGCACGCAGCACAACGCGTCGAGTAGGCTCGGATGAGGTGATCGAGGAGGGTAGCTCGTGCCGAACTCCAGAACGAGGCGAACACCGCGATCGTTCGCGCGCTACACTGTGCTCGACGGGAGCGTCAGATGGCAACCGATCGAACAAAAGACTCCGACAGCGTGCTCGACCAGTGGCGACTCGCCCCGTTTCATCTAGGATCGTTCATCGGCCCCTACACCGGTGCGAGTTTCCCGGTTTTCTTCCCACTCTTACAAAGCGTCTTCGGCGTCGATCGCGCGATTCTCTCCACGATCGTCCCGGCTTATCTTGCGACGTTCGGCCTGTGCCAATTCTTCTCCGGCACGATTTCCGACCTCACCTCGCGGCGCTCGACTATCCTGGCAGGTTTCGGCAGCTTCGGTTTCGCCGCACTCGTCTGTGCCCTGGCGCCGAACCTGCCATTCTTTTTGCTGGGTTGTGTTTTGCTCGGCATCGCTAATGCTTTCACCACACCGATCTTGCTGGCAACGCTGGGCGACACCTTGCCGATCCAACGCCTCCCTCGCACGGTCACCATCTTTTCTGCTGCCAACCAAGCTGGCCATCTGCTCGGGCCACTCGTGGCAGGTCTCCTCGTGACCTGGTCATGGCGTCTCTTCTTCGTCAGCGCCACGTTTCTCAGCTGGGTTGTTGCACTCTGGCTTCTCGGCTGGTTCGCCCGCTTCGGCCGTGCCGTCCCACATCGCCCACGCTACGCCTCGATGCGGGCTGCACTGCGCGACCTCGTCCAGGCACTCGACCGAGCGACCGCCCGCGTGGTCGCACTCGCCTTTCTCGCCAACGCCGCCATCATGGGGACCGCGTACTTGCTCGGGCAAGCCTTGCGCGATCTGTGGCAGTTGGACTACGCGTTGATCGGACTGATCGTCGCGCTCTATGGTGTCGGGGCGATCTTGTTCGCCCCGGTAACTGGCGTGCTCCTGGAGCGCCTCGGGACGCAACCGAGTGCCGCGATCGGTCTGGCGAGTGTCGCGACGACGATCGTGCTGATGGCAGCCGCACCGCATCCGGCGTTGTTCGCCCTCGCGTACCTGGGGCTCGGTCTCGCTGCGATGCTGACCTGGACGACCTTCAGCATCCTCGCGGTCGAGGCGGCACCGACCCATCGCGGCACGACATCGGCCTACTTCCTCGGAGCGCGGTTCTTGGTCCAGGGTCTCGCGCCGGCACTCTATACACCGGTCTACGGCACCCTCGGACCACGCGCCATGTTCGCTCTGTCTGCCATGCTCGCCCTCGCCGCATTCCTGCCGCTCCGCCTTCTCCGTCCCTCACTCGCACAGCCATCTGCCGCGACAGCTGCGCACAGCGATCACTCGGCTTCCTGCGCTGACCGCTGCAATTCGTAGAGCGTGGTCAGCGCCTCGAGCGGCGTCATTGCATCCAGTTCCAGCGAGCGCAGTCGTTCCAAGACAGGATGCGGCGGGCTGAAGAGCGTGAGCTGGATCGTGAGGGGCACCTCCTTGGCCATACTCTGGCGTCGCCGCGTACGCTCACCGCTCCGTGCCGATTCGAGCTCCTGCAGGATTTCCCGTGCCCGACGAACCACCGCCTGCGGCAAGCCAGCGAGCTGGGCCACGTGAATCCCGTAACTCTTGTCGGCTCCACCCCGCACGACTCGGTGGAGAAAGACGACGCGATCCCCCTCTTCCAACACGTCCATACGGTAGTTCCGGACTCGTGGCAAGACACGCTCCAGTTCCGTCAACTCGTGGTAGTGCGTCGCGAAGAGCGTTCGGCAGCCGAGTCGTGGATGGTTGTGCAAGTACTCCACCACCGCACGAGCGATCGCCAAACCGTCGTACGTACTCGTTCCCCGGCCGACTTCGTCCAACACGACGAGCGAGCGATGAGTCGCTTGGCGCAGGATCGATGCCGTCTCGATCATTTCCACCATGAAGGTACTCTGACCGGCCGCGATATCGTCCTGGGCACCGATGCGGGTGAAAATGCGATCCACGATGCCGATCCGAGCGAAATCGGCTGGCACGAACGAACCGATTTGTGCCAAGAACACGATCAGTGCTACTTGACGGAGAAAGGTCGATTTTCCGGCCATGTTGGGACCGGTGAGGATCACGATCTGTTCGCTTTCGGTATCGAGGCGCGCATCGTTAGGGACGAAGCGGCCCGCTTCCAGCGTCGTCTCCACCACCGGATGGCGCCCACCCCTGATGTCCAAAACCGTACTCTCGTCGACGATCGGGCGGACGTACCTTCGCTCTACCGCCACCTCCGCGAGCGCGCGGTAGACATCCAATTCGGCCACGAGTTGCGCTGCTCGCCGGATCTGCGCGGCGCAGCTGGCCAATTCCTTGACGACGCGACGATAGGCCTCCTCCTCCAGTGCCGCGATCCGCTCTTCTGCCTGCAAGACCACGCTCTCGAACTCGCGGAGTTCCGGCGTCACGTAGCGCTCGGCCCCGACCAACGTCTGCCTACGCTGGTATTCGGGCGGAACGAGATGCCGATTGGCATGGCTCACCTCGATGTAGTAGCCGAAAACTTTGTTGTATCCGACCTTCAGGGATCGGATACCGGTGCGCTCCCGCTCGCGCTGCTCCAGCGAGACGATCCATTCGCGCGCCGCACGTGCCCGTTCCCGCAGCTCGTCTAGCTCCGGCGCAAACCCAGCACGAATCACCTGCCCCTGACCGAGACTCGGGGACGGATCCTCGACGATCGCTGACTCGATGAGACGGGCAACCGGCAGGAGATCTGGCAGCGCCGAGAGGGGTGCAAGTTCTGGTCGCCGGCCCGCGAGCTCGGCGATTTCTGGCAAGCGAACGAGCGAGTGCCCGAGTTGCCGGAGTTCGCGAGGTGTCACACGCCCGGTCAAGACACGATTGGCCAGTCGTTCCAGGTCGGCGACGTCGGCCAAGAGGATTCCCAACCGGGCACGGACGAGTGTCTCCTCGACGAGCGCCGCCACGCGCTCCTGCCGCTGCCGAATCCCGCCCACATCGAGAAGCGGCTGGCTGAGCCAGCGCCGGAGCAAGCGTGCACCCATCGGTGTTTCGGTCCGATCGAGCACCGATACGAGCGAACGAGCGCGCTCTCCGCGTGCCGACTCGAGCAGCTCGAGGTTACGTCGCGTTACCGCGTCGAGCGGCATGAACGAACTCGTCTGGTACACGACGAGATCGTCGAGCTGGGGTAACTGTCCCACTTGCGTGTCCAGGAGATACCCGAGCAGCGCACCCGCTGCCCGCAGCGCCGCCGGGCGCTCTGTGAGTCCGAAGCTCGCGAGTGTCTCCACCCCGAAGTGCTCGTGCAAGACGCGACGCGCCTCGTGCTCTCGCCAGGCGCGCTCCTCCAATTCGGTGATGACAGCTTCCTCGTAAGGGATCGCCCCGCGACGACCGGCTGGCAGCACGAGTTCAGCCGGCGCGATCCGGACCAGTTCTCGTCCGACCGCTGCTTGGAGTTCTTCGAGATGTTCCGCAACCCATTCGGTCGCGGCGAACTCTCCCGTGGAGAGCTCCGCATACGCCAAGCCGGCCCGTTGCGACTCGATGAAGACAGCAGCGATGTAGGTGTTGCGCCGCGCGTCGAGCATGGCCGGCTCAGTGATGGTTCCCGGGGTGAGGATCCGGGTGATGCGACGCTCCACCAGGTTGCGACCGTCCGGTGTGCCGAACTGGTCACAGAGCGCGACCCGGTACCCGGCAGCGACCAACTTGGCGATGTACGGCTCGGCAGCATGGGCTGGGATGCCAGCCATCGGCACCCGCTGGCCCTTGCCGAGATCCCGTGACGTCAAGGCGATATCGAGAATCCGGCTGGCGATTTCCGCATCGTCGTCGAAGAGTTCGTAAAAATCGCCCAACCGGAACAAGAGCAGCGCATCGGGCACCTGTCTTTTGATCTCCAGATACTGCTTGCGGATCGGCGTCGACACAGCTACCCCTGACGATAGTGTACGGACGCTGATCGCCTACTGCCTACTCCACACCGCGATCGCTCACCACACCGGTCGATGTTTGAACGAGCGTCTGCATTCGTTCTCCTCCCACGGGTCGCGGTCGCGAGCAGAGAAGCGCGATCGGTACCGAGCATCACGTGCTCGCCGAGCGAGGCGAGACACCGTCCCTCCTCGTGTACGCGTTCGCCTCTGCGGAAAAACAAGAGTACCCCCTGCGCTGGCATCCGCCATTGCGCAGTCCAGGGAGCCCGATGGCGTTCTCCTTCGACGAAACGCTTCCTCGAGAATTCCGGTCAGTCTGGGCCGGTCGACTCTTGAGGAACCTTCCCGTTACGTATAACCGGAACTTCTGATCACCATAAAACGACCCCTCTTGACAATGCGCTGTCGTTCCGGTATAGAGCAGATAAACTGAGTCGGTTACCTGATATCTCCGTCTGCTGGACGAGCGAGTCGCGAGCGAGCCTAGGGTGAGCGGCAGCGCATCGCAGATCATCCAGAGAGGAGGTGAACCACTGATCGGATCACGCCACGGCCCATTCGTCTTTGACAGGGAGGACACACGTCAGTCTTGGGGTGACGACCCGCGGATCGTGACGTGGTGAGGGCAGGAGGTTCATGATGGAAGGCAGCCGGCAGGTAGAAACGAGCCGACTCGAAGCCTACTGGCGCGAGCAGCTGCGCCTCATCATCACGCTCCTGGTGATCTGGTTTGCAGTGACGTACCTTCATCCTCCATTCGCCGCCTCGCTGAACAATATTAAAATCCTCACCGGCTTCCCGCTCGGCTACTGGTTGTCCAGTCAATTCTCGATCACGGTCTACGTCATTCTGATTTTCGTGTATGCATTGACCATGAACCGAGTGATCGACAAGAAGTACGGCTTCGAAGAGGAGTAGGGGAGCCATGAGCCAGGAAGCAGGATACACGCCTCTCACGCGTGCGCAGCTCAGCGAGTTCCGGCGACGACTGGCCAAGTACTATGGTGCGTTCTTCGTGTTCCTGATCGTGTTCACCTTGGTCTTGTACCTCTTCGAGCGGGCTGGTCTCCCGCCCCGCTTCATCGGATACGCGTTCATTTTCCTGACGCTCCTCCTCTACGCCTTCATCGGCATCCTCAATTTCACGCGACGCCTGGAGGAGTACTATGTCGCCGGTCGTCGTGTACCAGCCATTTTCAACGGTATGGCGACCGGCGCCGACTGGATGAGTGCTGCCTCCTTCATCTCGATGGCTGGCACCCTCTGGCTTCTGGGGTATGACGCGCTCGCCTACATCATGGGCTGGACGGGTGGGTACGTCCTCCTCGCCTTGCTCTTCGCCCCCTATATCCGCAAGTTCGGCCAGTACACGATTCCCGACTTCGTCGCCACCCGCTACGGTGAGCGGGCTCGCTTGGCCCGTTTCGTCGCCGCCATCTGCGCCATCATCGTCTCGCTCGCGTACGTCACGGCACAGGTGACCGGCGTGGGCATCATCATGAGCCGCTTCTTCGGACTGGACTACCGGGTCGGCGTGTTCGTCGGCTTGGCCGGAGTCCTCGTCTGTTCGTTCCTCGGTGGCATGAAGTCGATCACTTGGACCCAGGTGGCCCAGTACATCATTCTGATCGTCGCATACTTGATTCCTGTGACCTTCTTGTCTGCGAAGCTGACTGGCATTCCCTTCCCACAGCTCATGTATGGCAAGGCGCTGAGCGAGATCGGCCAGCTCGAGCAGGCGATGAACCTGCCCGCCTATGTCCAACCGTTCAAGCAAGCGCTCTCCAACTCCGCTGCTATCTCCGCCTTCAAGCAGATCGGCATCACGCCGCCCGAACCGATCACCGTCAAGGACTGGGTAGGCACTCCCTGGCAGTTCCTCGCTCTGACGCTTTGCTTGATGGCCGGTACGGTCGGCTTACCGCACATTCTGATCCGGTACTACACGGTACCCAGTCCGAAGGAAGCGCGCATCAGCGTAGGCTGGTCGCTGTTCTTCATCTGGTTGCTCTACGTGACCGCTCCGGCCTACGCGGCCTTCTCGCGTTGGGAGGTCCTACAGAACGTCGTCGGACAACCGATCAACGCGCTGCCTGAGTGGACGGCGAACTGGATCAAGACCGGGCTTCTGAGGATCAGTGACGCGAATAACGACGGCATCCTCCAGTTCAGCGAACTCACCATAAACGGTGACATCGTGGTCTTAGCGACACCCGAAATCGCCGGGCTGCCCTTCACGATCGCCGCGCTGGTGGCCGCCGGTGGTCTGGCCGCTGCGCTCTCAACCGCCGACGGGTTGCTTCTGGTCATCTCGACTGCTGTTGCCCACGACATCTATGCGAAGATCATCAACCCCAATGCACCGTACGGCCGCCGCTTCCTCCTCAGCCGACTGATGATCCTGATCTCGGCCGTCATCGCTGCCCTACTCGCCATTCCGCAGTTCGCCTTGATCGTGCAGCTGGTGGCTTGGGCCTTCTCGTTGGCAGCATCGACCTTCTTCCCAGTGATCCTGCTCGGCATCTTCTGGAAGCGCGCCAATGCCAATGGCGCCATCGCCGGGATGATCGGTGGGCTCCTCGCCTGCTTGGTCTACATGTTCTGGAACTATGTCGATCCACGCTTCAACCTACTCGGTCTTTCGCACTTGTCGGCCGGTATCTTCGGCATGGCAGCCAACTTCTTGCTCACGATCGTCGTGAGTCTCGCCACCGCACCGTCTCCGAAGTACATTCAGGATATGGTCGACCAGCTGCGCATCCCGGTCGGCGAGATGCGACTGCCGGCCCCCGGTGCCGCTCCGGGCACCGCCCCTGGTATCGCTCCCGCTGGCCAGGATTGAGGAAATTACCGGTCGAGCCGGGGCTCGGGCAGCGCGCCTGGGCCCCGGCTTTCCGTCTCCGATAGTCACGGACAGCGAGGTGAAAGCTTGATCCGCCCAGTCTTCGAGGTTGCGAACTGGCTTCTCGCCATCGCCATGTGGCTCCTGATCGGTCGCATTCTCCTGGACCAGCTCACTCGCGGGAAATCGACCGTCATCGGTCGACTCTTCCATTTGGCTACGGATCCTTTGCTTCGAATTTCGTCACAGCTGTTCCCACGGCTCTCGACGATCGCGCAGTCGCTCCTCTGGGTCCTCGTCTTGCTTGCGGTACGTATCATCCTCTTCGTGGTGGCTATGCCGAGGTAGCCAACCCTGCCAAGCGAAGATCGCGCAGGGTCCGCACGCCTTCGGCCGCTAGCTCCGTCAACTGCCGCTGCCAAATCAAGGCAGTCACGAATGCATCGGCCAACGCATGATGGCGAGCTGGTGGCTCGATCTCGTATGCTGCCAGCAAGTCCTCCAAACTGAACCGTCCGCGGTCGGCCGCTGCCTCCGGCAGCGCTCCATGATGGGAGATGAGCCAGCGTGCCACGCGACCGGTGTCGATCCAATAGGTCTTTGGCCAGGAAAGCCCACAGCGCGCCGCCGCTCGTTGCAAGAACTTCCGATCGATCTCGACGCCGTGTCCCACGAGGATGCTGCTCGCGCAAAAGCGCAGAAAGTCAGGCAGGACCTGCTCCAGTGGCGGAGCCCCTACCACATCGACTGGCCGGATACCGTGCACAGTCACGCTCTGTCCCCAGCCCTGCCGTTGCGGTCGAATCAGCTGATAGAACGATGCACCGAGAAGAAGCCGTGCACCGACCATGCGCAAAGCACCGAGGGCCAGCAACTCGTCCCGCTCGGGATCGAGCCCGGTCATTTCGGCATCGAGAACGGTGTACGCGAGATCGAAAAGCGTCGCGTCGCGGCGCTCCCGACGAGCCCGCCCCACCAAGGTACCCGTCAGGCGCGTGAACCAGTTCCCCTGCCCGCTCATTCGCCGGCCTGTTCGAGATGGAAACGCTCGCGCACCACCGCTAGCGCTCGCCCGACCACGCGGAACGCCTCCTTGAGAAGCGTCCGATCGAGCGAGGAAAGCTGGCGTGGATCGACATAGTTGGAAGGCTTCTCCCCGCACTGCAGCTGCTCGAGCTGCACGCGCAAGCGGAGACCGAGGAGAAACTCGAAAGCCTGCGCGAGATCCTCAGCGAGTTGCTGATCGATCGCACGGAGTTCACGCAGCGCGATCAACCGCGCGAGCGTATTCGTCTCCTCCACGCCATGCTCGAGCGCGAAGAGACGGACCAGGTTGACGATCGCTCCCGTACCACCCAGTTTGAGGTCGAGCTGGTTCTTGTGCTCGCCGCTCCGCTCGACGACGAAGCGTCCCAGAAAGCCCACCGGAGGCGAGTGAGACGTCGAGACGGCAGCGACGTGGAAGAGAAATCGCGGACTATGGGCGAGTTCTTGCCGCACGAACTCACGCAAGCGCACCGCCAGCCCCATCTCACCGTGCACGCCGCGGAAATCGAAGACGATGAGCGAGTTCAGCACCGACTGTGGCTCCGGTATGGCCATCCAACGCTGGAACTTGCGCATCCAAGCACTCAAGGGTTGAACCCACTCGGGATTGTCCGCTGAAAAGCGGCCCGGACACGGTGGAAAGCCGAGCGCGACCAGTCGCTCGACCGCCCACTGGCCGAGACGCTCGAAATACCGGCGCACCGTCTCCTCTCCCCCCGCAGGAGGGTCAGCGTAGAGGATGCCGTTATCCTGGTCGGTCCGAATCGTCTGCTCGCGCCGCCCCTCACTACCGTAAACCAGCCAACAGTACGGGACAGGCGGTGGCCCGAGCTCTTGCTCGAGCAGTCCGAGTACGCGCGCAACGACCCGATCGTTGATCTCGCTTACCAGCTGCGCGATCTCCGAGGCACGGATGCCGCGCGACAAGAGAAACGGTATCAGCTGGCGTTGGGCTTGCTCGAGGACCAACGCCAAGCGTTCTGTGCGCGTTTCCCGTTCGATCGCCCTCGCCAGGAACAGTGCGCTCGTACCTTGTTGGACGAGGAGATCGAAGGCGGTCAGCATCCCGAACGGTTTGCCTTCTTCGGTCACGACGAGATGGTTGATCCGACGAGCGATCAGGAGTCGCACGGCTTCCAACAGCAGACGATCCGCATCGATCGTCACCAGGGGCGAACTCATCACCTCACGGACCGGAGTGTCCAACGATCGCCCTGCGGCGACCACGCGTTCCCGGAGATCCCAATCGGTGAGGATCCCCAGCCCGCTACCCTGTCCATCCACGACCACGATGGAGTTCACCCGTTCGGCACTCATCCGCTGCGCTGCCTCCCGCACCGTGATGTCGGGTGGACAAGTGAGGAGTGGCCGGCGGGCTGCCACGCGGCAGGGGGCTGAGAGGATGAAAGCACTGTCTCCGGCTGGCTCTTGGTGCTGTAACGCTCGCAGGCTTGCCTGCACCCACTCACGCAGCGCACCGACAAAGAACCGAGCGACTGCTGGCTCGGTCGCGATCAGCTCCTCGATCGTGGAGCGGGGAATGGCATAACAGACGGTGTCCTCGATAGCCACGTCGTCCAGCTGCCCATGTGTCCCGTCGACGGAAGAGAGAACCCCGACGAGGTCCCCCTCCGACGCGACCTCGAAGACGATTTCCTCACCGGTCGCAGAACGCAGCGCTTTCTTCACGCCGCCGCGCACGACGATCCACAGATATTCCGGAGGAGTTCCCCCACGGCGGATGATCGTCGTCCCGCGGGGGAAATAATGGACTTCCACCCGCTTCGCCAATTGGCGAAGCCGCTCCTCGCTCAGGAACTGGAAGGGCGGGACACGGCGCAAGAATTCCACGACACTTCCCAGAACGACGTCGTCCACCCGCGCACCTCACCGTCTCGACAGGTTTCGTCGGGACGCATTATACTGGCCTTACCAGTAGGTGATCGGAAAGCCCCCGCTCGAGGAGGTGCCGCTATGGAGGTCGTGAATCCGATCGTGGCACGGTGGCGCAAAGAGGGACTGGAAGATCCCGTCAGTTTCTGGGCACGCGCAGCCGAGCAGGCTTTCTGGTTCCGCACGTGGGACGAACCCTTCGTGTGGGAGCCGCCGAGTTTCCGCTGGTTCGTCGGCGGGCTGACGAACCTGAGCTATGCCGCCTTGGATCGGCACGTGTTGGCCGGTCAGGGTGGACGAGCCGCCCTCATCGCCGAGACCGAGTGGGGCGAGCGGCGCACCTTCACCTATGCCCAGTTGTGGCGACTCGTCCGCCGCTTGGCTGCAGCACTGCGTGGCCTCGGTATTCAGCGCGGCGACCGCATCGGTATTTACATGCCCACTTGTCCGGAGGCGATCGCGCTCATGCTGGCCGCCACCCGGATCGGGGCTATCCATATCGTCGTCTTCGCTGGTTTCGGTGCTGGAGCGTTAGCCGATCGTCTCTCCATGGCAGGTGCCCGGGCAGTGTTCACCGCTGACGTCACCTGGAGGCGCGGGCGCGAAGTGCGGCTCAAGGAGATCGTCGATCAGGCATTGGCGAGCGGCATCCCCAGTGTCGAGCACGTCGTCGTCCTCCACCGGGGATCCGGCGAGCCACCGATGATGCCTGAGCGCGATCTCTGGTGGGACGACTTCGTGGAGCGCGGGCACGGACAAGACGATGGTTACGAGGTGATGGAGTCCAACGAACCCGCGTTCATTCTGGCGACCTCCGGGACGACCGCCAAGCCCAAACTGGCCATCCACACCCATGGACCATATCAAGTCGGTATCACCAGCACGGGACGCTGGTGCCATGGACTGCGCGCTGGTGACGTTTGGTGGGCGACCTCCGATATCGGCTGGATCGTCGGTCACAGCTACATCGTCTACGCGCCGCTCTTGCTCGGTGCGACGACGATCGCTTTCGAGGGAGCTCTCGATCACCCCTCCCCGGAAACCCCCTACCGGATCATCGAAGAGAACGGCGTGACCGGCATCTTCACCTCACCCACAGCGGTTCGTCTGCTCATGAAGTACGGAACCGAGCCAGCCCGTCGCTATGACCTCGGTTCGGTCGAACGCATCGTCTGCGCTGGAGAGGTCCTCAATCCGCCGGCCTGGGAATGGCTCCAAAAGGATGTGTTCCACAATCGTATTCCGGTGATCGACCACTGGTGGCAGACGGAAACTGGTGGGCCGGTGGTCGGGAATCCCTATGGCATCGCTCTGCTTCCCATCAAGCCAGGATCCGCCAGTCTGCCACTTCCCGGCATGGATGTCGCGGTGGTTCGTCCTGAGGACGGGACACCCTGCCAACCCGGTGAGCGAGGCGTCGTCGTTATCCGCCGTCCTTTCCCGGGTTTGACGGCCGGCCTCTGGGGCGAGCCCGAGCGCTATGCCCGCGACTACTGGCAGCGCATCCCAGGCGTCTACTTCACGGGAGACGCCGCATCGGTCGATGAGGACGGGTATGTCTGGTTCGCCGGGCGAGCCGACGAGATCATCAAGATCGCCGATCACCGGATCGGCACCATCGAGGTGGAGAGTGCCTTTCTGCGTCACCCCGCTGTCGCTGAGGCCGGGGTGACGGGTCGCCCCGATCCTTTGCGCGGTGAAGTGATCAGCGCTTTCATCACCCTCAAGCAGGGGTATCAGCCGACCCCTGAACTCGAGCGCGAACTCATCGAAACGGTCCGTCGCGAACTCGGTCCGGTCGCAGTGATCGGCGAACTCAATTTCGTCCGTGCACTTCCCAAGACGCGGAGCGGTAAGATCATGCGGCGGGTCCTCAAAGCGGTGATCCTGGACCGCGATCCGGGTGATATCTCGACGATCGAAGAAGAGGGTAGTGTCGAAGAAGCCCGCGCCGCTTGGCTCCAGCTCAAGGAAATGCTCCGCGTCGGCGTCTATCTCGAACAGCCCCAACCGACCGGCGTCGATGCGGCCGGTAGCGACTAGATCGGGCTTTGACGACAAGGCCGCTTCAGAGCGCCGTGGCTTCAGCGGAGGGGCCTTCGTCGGGGCCCCTCTTTGGGTTTTGGCCGCCGCCGTCCTGTGGGGCACGACCGGGACCACGCTGGCGCTCGCACCGCCGGAAACCGATCCGCTCGTTCTCGGTGCGCTGCGCCTCGCGCTCGGCGGCCCGCTCCTCCTCGTGACGAGCCGGTTTCCGCGCGTCCGGTTGTTCGCCGCTTGGCGTCCCTTGGCAGTCGCCAGTCTGGCGGTCGCCGCTTATCAGCCGGCCTTTTTCCTCGGCGTTCGGACCAATGGGGTCGCGATCGGAACGCTGATCGCTCTCGGGAGCGCTCCTCTCCTCGCTGCGGCACTGGAAATGCTTTCCGATCGGCAACCGCCATCGATGCGCTGGCTCTTCGCGACCGCTCTCGCGCTGCTCGGGCTCGGTCTGCTGCTTCATGCGGGAAGGACGCTGCAGCTTACGCCGATAGGATCGCTGGCGAGTCTCGCCGCGGGAGCATCCTACGCCTTCTTCGTCTTCGCGACCCGCCGCGCCGTCCGCACTGGTCTGGCCGCACAGCAGGTCATCGCCTGCTCGTTCGTCGCTGCGGCTGTTCTCCTCATTCCGCTTCTCTTCTGGCGGCCGGTGGGTTGGCTGCTCGCTCCGGGTGGATTGCTCGCCGCACTGTACCTGGGTATCGTCGCCACCGCTGTGTCCTATCGACTCTTCGCCCGCGGCGTCACCGGTACCAGTTCCGCCACTGTCGCGACAGTATCGCTCGCCGAACCGCTCACCGCGACGTTGCTCGCTGTTCTCGTGATTGGGGAGGAACTCACGAGCCAACAACTCATCGGGGTCGCGAGTCTCGTCGCTGGACTCAGCCTCGTCGCACTCGGCGAGCCGGTCCACCCCCGAGAGACTTCGACTGTTCCGGCCGATCAGGTGCGGGAGGAGCAAACGTCATGACGGCTCTGCGCAGTGTCGCTTCTCGTCACGTCCTGGCCAGACTTCTCCTCCGACCGATCCTGAGCCATTTGTCGCCTATCACGCGCGGGCAGCTGGAACTGCCGGGACTCGAAGGTCCACTCACGATCATACGAGATCGCTGGGGTATCCCGCACGTGCGAGCCTCGACTAGTCACGATGCGTGGTTCGCACTCGGATTCTGCCAGGCACAAGACAGAACGTTCCAACTCGAGTTCATCCGACGTCTCGTGCGTGGAGAACTGGCTGCTGTGATCGGTCCCGCTGGTCTGCCCTTCGATCGTCTCGCTCGTCGCGTCGGGTTTCGCCGTGCGTCACTGCGCCAGCTTGCCACGATTGCCGGCGACGTTCGCGACCAGGTCGAAGCCTTCCTCGCTGGCATGCGCACTGGGCTCGACTACGGTCTACGAGCACGCCCGATCGAATTCCTGTTCCTGCGCACGGAACCGCGACCGTGGGACGCGGCTGATGTCCTCGCCTTCGTCAAGTTTCTCTCCTTCGTCCTCGCCTCGAACTGGACGTCCGAACTCGTTCGCCTGCGCGTGCTGCTCGACGATGGCCCAGATGCCCTGCGCGCACTCGATCCTTCGCTTCCCGAACTCGTTGACCTACCGGCATTTCCTGCAGAACTTCGCAGCGAGTGGCTCGAGCTCGTTTCGGCTGAACTCGATCGATTACGAAGCTTCGTCGGCACGGCTGCTTCCAACAATTGGGTGGTCGCTGGATCGCGCACGCGGAGCGGGCGTCCACTGCTCGCCAACGATCCGCACTGGTCACCCCTGCTGCCGTCGTTTTGGTACTTCGCGCACCTTTCTACTCCGGAATGGTCGATCGCCGGTGCGACCCTCATCGGGACACCTGCTTTCCTCGCTGGTCATAATGGCTACGCCGCATGGGGCGTGACAGCCGGATTGAGCGACAACACCGATCTCGCTCTCGAAATGGTCGGAGCCGACGGACGCTCCGTCCGCGAACGAGACGATTTCGTTCCCTGCCTCGTTCACCAGGAGTCGATCGCGGTTCGCGAGCACGGCATGGTGACCGACCTCGTGTTGGAAAGTCGCCGCGGTCCGATCGTCAGCCCTGTCCTGCGCGGGGTACCCTGGGCGGTATCCCTGCGTGCCGTCTGGCTCGATCCGTTGCCGGTTCGCGGCCTCCTGTCGATGCACCGCGCCCGCTCGTTCGATGACTGTCGCGCTTTTTTCGCGGACTGGCCGCATCTCCCCCTGAATGTCGTCTACGCTGACTGTTCGGGCCAGATCGGCTGGCTACTCGCGGGCACTGTTCCGCAGCGTCGTTGCTCCACTGGGCTGTTCCCTCTCCTAGGCTGGGAGAATCCCGAGCCATGGATCGGCTACGTGTCCCCCGATCGGATGCCCTGCCGCATCGATCCGCCAGAGGGGTTCTTGGCTACTGCTAACGACCGACCGGCGGTTCCCGGCGACGCGCCATTCCTCGGCGCTGACTATCTCGATCCCTACCGGATCGCACGGATCACCGAGATGCTGGGGAGCCGCACCGACTGGGCGATCGAAGATATGCTCTCCCTCCAACTCGATACGATTGCGCTTCCCTGGCGCGAGCTGCGGGATATCGTGCTCGCTATCGAACCGACGACCTCACGCCTTGAGCGAGCGCTCGAGCTCCTGCGGGAGTGGAACGGGACCGTCGATGCCGCAAATCCCGCCGCCACCGTGTTCGAACTCGCCATCCATCGCCTCGCCCAGGAGTTGGCCAGAGCCTATGCCCCTCGCAGCTGGCGCTGGGTCATCGGCGCTGGATTCCACGATCTCGTCGATGGAACCAGCTGGGGTGTCCGACGCATCGCCCACTTGGTTCGAGCTTTGACCGGCAGTTCACCCGCACCCCCGAACGGATCATGGCTAGAGATGGTCGCTGAGGTCCTCGAGGAGGCAATCGAGGAATTGGAGCGTGTCGCTGGCGACGAGGTCGCCGACTGGGCGTGGGGGAAGGTACGCCCGCTCCATCTCCGGCACCCGCTGGGAACGATCCGAGGACTCCGCTGGCTCTTCGATCGGGGCCCATTCCCGATCGGCGGTGACGAAAACACCGTGAATCCGGGAGGAGTTTCCGCTCACGATCCCCTCGGTCCGGTCCAGTTCATCGCCTCGCTTCGATTCGTCGTGGAAGTCGGTTCCTGGGATCGCGCTCGCATCTCCCTGCCTGGCGGACAATCGGGCCATCCGTTCTCGTCCCACTACGACGATCTGCTCGCCTATTGGCTCCGCGGCGACACGGTACCCCTCGTCTGGAGCGACGACGCGATCGGCCGCGTCGCGCGCGACCACTTGCTGCTCTTGCCGGCTCGCTGAGGGAAGCGTCGCTGGGCAGGCATGACGCCTCGGTCACCGATCGAGAACAACCGTCAGGAGCGATGAGCACGGAGCTGAACGCGTCGCGACCAGTGCTCGCTTCACTGCAGGAGAGTCGGTTGATCGATCCGCCGGTAGAGTATCCATGGTCCCAGCTGTCCATCGACCACGAAGCCGTCCGGCGGATCGTCTGCGAACCGCTCGCTGACCAGATCGCGGCCGAGCGGCTCCTGCGTCACGAGGATATACCCGACCAAGCGGTCTGGCTCGGCGAGCGCCGCCCCGAACGACGCATCGGCTGGCAGCAGGAACGGTCGCGCTGTCTCCGCACGCGCGATGATGCGATACGCACTCCGATCATCGGCGAGAATCGCATACCGTGGAGCCGCTCGCAATCGCTGGCCGAGCACCCGTTCTTCCTCATCGCTCGCTCGCGGGATACCAGTGACGAGAACCTGCTGCCACTGCCGAACTTCGCCTGCATGCCTCAGCAACGCTGTCGTAGTCGCGACTTGTCCGAGCGCCAGCACGACGACGACCGGTCCCACCCAGCGCGGTAAACGCTCCGGCAATGCGATCAGCGCAAGGACGGTATAGGTTGCCAGGACCAGCGGCAACGGATAAGCGAACCCGAGAAACCGCAACAGACTGGGCACGAACGCGAGAACGACGAGCGGTACGAGGCGTCGGGGCGTCCGCCAGAGATTGGCCGCGAAGACCCCGAGAAGCAGCGGCTGCATGACGAGTTCGCGACCGAACCCTGCCAGCCACTCCCAGCGTTCGGCCAGCGGCACTCCCCATCGCTCTGGATCGATCACCGCAGCAGCCGGGTCCGTCAGATACATTATCGGGTTGCCGGTGAAAACCCAGTTGATGTAGGTCCAGCTCGCCACGGCCCAGAGAGCGGGGAAAGCCGTCACTAGCATTTGGCTCAGAGTAGCCCCTTCCCCGCGCTGTCCCGTGCTTGCTTCCGACCGGCGAAAGAGCGGTACCAGGCTCGCCAGCGCGAGCGCATAGACGAGCGCATAGAAGTTCGCGTAAAAGGCGAGTCCGAGTATCAGGCCTGCGACGAAACCGCTGAAGGTGTGTCCATAGCGCACGAAATTGATGTAGTAGTGCCAGGCCACGAGGATCAAGTGCAGCGTCAACATGTCCGGATACGCCTGCGTAGCCAGAAAGACATTTGAAGGAATGACGACGACGACCGCCAGCAGGAGCATCCGCCAAAGGCGAGCCAACCCAACGCGTCCCAAGTCGTACCAGACGAGCCAGGCAGTCGCCCCTGCCGCGAGACTCGCCAGCACGCTCGGAATCCACGGCCGCGGGAACGCGAGCACCAGCAGGAACGGGAGCGGCGGATACAGGAAACCGATGACCTCCAAGCGCAAACGGTCAGCGGCCAGCAAGGCCTTGGCAGTGACATGCGCGTGCGCATTCGTCAAAAACCCATACCGATACGTCACCAGCGCCAGCGCCAGGAAAGGAAGACCGAAAAGGAGGACGCGCACGAGATGAGCGCGCCAACTCAACTCGACGAGGCGGAGCTCGTCACTCGGCGGCGACGCCGGCTGCGGAACCGGGTTCGAGATAACGGCTGAGGCCATGACGCGTCTTCTCCCAGTAGAAGGGCTTGGTGATCAATTGCCAAACCGCCTTGTAGGATGCGATCGAGTGCAGGATCCAATAGAACGGGTTGAGCAGCGCGAACGGAATGAGCTGGTAGCGACGCCGCTTGAATCCGGCGAGCATGCCGAGATAGATCATCACACCGTTCCCGATAAGGAGATTGAACAGGCTGATGTACAGCACGACCGGCGGAAACAAGACATCGAACGCGTGGGTACGCGTCACGATCCACACGAGCGTCAACGACCAAAGCGGAATGAGCGCGAGAAAGGCAAAGGGCGCCCCACCGATCAACAACACGAAGCCGAACGTATTCCGGATGCCAACTGTGCGGACGAGGCGCAGCGGATGCCGGGTGTGCACCAGAACCGTCTGCAGGTAGCCTTTGATCCAGCGCGAACGCTGGCGGATCCAATTGCCGACGTGGTTGTTCGCTTCCTCCCAGGTGGTGGAGTTGATCACCCCGACTCGGTAACCGCGGGCCGCTGCACGGATACCCAGGTCGGCGTCCTCGGTCACGTTGAACGGATCCCACCCACCGAGTTCCCGCAGGCGATCGACCCGAAAATGGTTGCTCGTCCCACCGAGCGGAATCGGCAAACGCAAGCGATCCAGCCCCGTCAGAACATAGTCGAACCAATACGAGTACTCGAGCGTGAACATGCGGGTGAGCAGATTCTCGGTCGCGTTGTAATAGTTCAGCGCCGCCTGAACGCAGACCAGTTCCGGAGAACCTTTGCGGAAGGCCACGATCGCCTTCTTGAGCTGATCCGGTTCCGGGCGATCTTCAGCGTCGTAGATCGTGAGAAACTCACCGCGAGAGAAGAGCAAGCCGACATTGCACGCTTTCGGCTTCGTCTTCGGTAGTCCATTGGGGACGACGATGAACGTGACCGTTTCCGGTGGCCGTGCTGCCTTGGCCGCAGCGAGTGTCTCCTCGTCGTCCTCTTCGATCAAGAGCAAGATTTCGAGTTTGCTCGCCGGATAGTCAAGACGGCGCAGATTCTCGATGAGATGCGGCACGACGTTGGCCTCGCGATAGACTGGCACGAGCACGGTGTACATTGGAAGCTCGTCGTCGCGTAGTGCCTGTACCTCTTCCGGGGAGATCGCCTGCACGTGCTCGTGCTTCGCTCCGGCCATGGCCACCACGAAATGAAAGAGCACGAAAACGAAGAGTACGCCATTGACGAGTGCTGAAACGGTGACCGCCGTGAGTGTCGGCACGATCAAGAAACCGGCCAAGACCAGCATCAGCAGGAGCGCGAGCGCGATCTTTTGCCACCGGACGAGTACCTTCCGCGCACTCTCGTCCGGACTCCGGTAGTACAGGCCCAAGGCTGCCCGATCCAGCACGAGGTCACGAAAGATGGTTCGAACGGCGTAGTCGATATCCCACTCGCTCGTCACGAGCGGTCGCACCGTTATCGGCCCCAGAACGGAACGGATGTACTCCTCGAGCTCGGCACCGGGCGGCTCAGCCGTGGCGACGAATACCTCGTTTCCGACGCGCCGCACGGGGAAACACCGTCGTTGCACGAGTTCCTCGGGGTCGAAAAGTCGCGCGAGCCGAGCATCCAGCGGCTCGCGCAAAAGATCGACGTATGGATATCCCCAGAGCTCAGCCAGCACCCGGTAGAGCTGCTGTCGCTTGACCAAACCGAGTGCGATCAGAATGCGGCCGATCCGATCACCCGTTCGACGCTGGTACTCGAGCGCTCGTTCCAGGTCTTCTGGACGTAAGAGACCTCGAGAAACCAGCGCCTCACCGACCCGCTCCCGCGAGCGGGTCACTTGCGGCTGGTGCGTTCGGTACGTACGAACGAGCATCGAGTCTCCTCGCCACGACCACGAGAAACAGTTCACTCACCGGCAATCATCGACAGAGCGACGAGGGTCGCCGCGAGACCCCTGTCCCCGACGTGACTCACCGATTATCCTACACGAGAACAGGAAAGACGGGCTAGTCAGCGGTTTTGAGCGAGCAGACGCAAGGCGAGCGAGACTCGGTGAGGTTCTGACTCGAGCGCGCAGAAAAGGGGAGACAATGCTTTGCGGGCCATGCTCGCTGCAGCCGCTCGTTTCACCTCGCCAGCCCGTGCAGGATCACGGAGAGCCAACCGCAACGCCTTCTCGAGTTCGCGCTCCAGCATCGACTGGAGCGTTTCGTGTGCGGCACGGATCTCAGCGGCTATCGAGTGGGCCGCCGACCAACGAAGATAGCGCTGCACAGCCCGTTCGACGTATGGCTCGACCGCTGCGCTCTGCCATGCTGCGACAGGAGCAGGATCAGCTGGAAGATCGTCGATCGTCACCACCCGAATCCCAGGCACGTCGCTGATGGCCGGATCGATATTGCGTGGCACGGCGAGATCGACAAGGACGCGCGGTAGGCCAGCATGGCGAGCGACGTGCTCCAGTCGAACGACCGGTTCGGGCGCATGCGTCGTGACGAAAACCACATCCACTTCGCTGACGAGTCGAGGCCACTCGCTCCAGTCGACGATCCGCACAGGCTCCCCAGATGGGACGCGGGCGAGTCTCCCTGGTGACCGATTGGTCCACCACACCACTGACGGCTGGCAACGGCCCAATGCAGCGATGACGTCTCGACCAGTTTCGCCTGCTCCCAGCACGAGAACCCGTGCCGCCCGGAGATCACCGCAGAGCCGCGCTGCCTCGCGCACCGCCACGCGTGCGAGCGACCGCTTGCCGGTCGACCAGCCTGCGCGAACCCGAACCATTCGTCCGGTGGCCAGACTCCAAGAAAACAGCCGGTCGAGAACCGGACCGAGTGTTCCTGCCGCCCGAGCGAGCTCCCGGGCACGGCGTACCTGTCCGAGGATCTGCGGCTCACCGACGACACGCGAGTCGAGGCCAGCAGCGACCCAGAACGCATGACGAACCGCCTCCACGCCGCGATGCTGCAAGACCCAACGCTGGAGTTCTTCGACCGTCAGTCCACCGAGTTCAGCTAACCATTCCACACCGCGATGGGCAGTTTCTTCACCGTCGAGCCAATAAACCTCGGTACGGTGACACGTGACGAGGAGCACGAGTTCAGGCACCTGGCTTCCCCAGCGCTGGAGCCACTGGTACTGCTGCTCTATCGGCAAGCTCAATCGCTCGCGGATCGTGACCGGCGCCGTTCGATGCGTCACAGCAACCACGAAAAGCGTCATCGTCACCCCCGCACCACCTCAGCCAAGGCCTTCCGCGCCGCCTCGATCGTGCGATCGATATCCTCCTCCCGGTGAGCGAGTGAGACGAACCAGGCTTCGAACTGGGAGGGCGGCAGCAGAATGCCTTGCGCGCGCATGGCCCGGTGAAACGCAGCGTAGCGGGCCGTATCGCAGCGCTCGGCCGTTCGCGCATCAGTGACCGGCTGCTGGCTGAAGAAAAGCGTGAGCATCGAGCCGACGCGCTGGACGTGCGCCGGGAGACCGGACTCCTGGATCGCTTCCTCGAGTCCTCGCTGGAGCCGCGCAGCCAAAGTCTCCAGACGATCGTAGGCCCCTGGTTCACGAGCCAGTTCGAGTGTCGCGAGTCCTGCGACCATGGAAAGTGGATTACCCGCTAAGGTCCCTGCTTGATACACCGGACCACTCGGCGCCACGTGCTCCATCAGGTCGCGCCGGCCACCGTAGGCACCGACCGGAAGACCTCCGCCGATGACCTTTCCCAAACAGGTGAGGTCTGGCCTGATACCGAACCGTTCCTGAGCTCCACCGAGTCCTAATCGAAAACCGGTGATCACCTCATCGAAAATGAGGAGTGCGCCAGCCTGCCGCGTCAACTCGCGCAGGCGAGACAAAAAGCCAGCAGCCGGTGGAACCACTCCCATGTTCCCGGCAACCGGCTCTACGATGACCGCCGCGATACGGTCACCGAGCTGGGCGAACGCGTCTTCCACTGCTTGCTGATCGTTGTAGGGTAGAACGAGGGTGTCACGCGCCGTCCCTTCCGTCACGCCTGGCGTCCCAGGCAACCCGAATGTCAGGACGCCTGAACCGGCAGCGACCAGCAAGCCGTCGACGTGGCCGTGATAGCAGCCAGCGAACTTCACGACGAGACTCCGACCGGTGACCGCCCGAGCCAGGCGAATTGCGCTCATCGTGGCTTCCGTTCCCGAATTGACGAAGCGCACGAGCTCGATCGCGGGAACAGACGCAACGATTGCCTGCGCCAACTCGACCTCGTACGGCGACAAAAGACCGAAGCTCGTTCCCCGCTGGATGGCTTCCGAAAGACGCTCGACGACATGCGGATGGGCATGCCCAGCGAGCAGAGCACCCCACGAGCAGATGTAATCGAGGAAGCGCCCTCCGTCCGCGTCGATGAGGTAAGCACCCTCGCCGCGCACTGCGACGACCGGTTCCTCACCGACTGCCCGAAAAGCTCGAACTGGGCTGTTCACCCCGCCCGGGAAGAGGTGCCGAGCAGCGTCCCAGAGAGAACGAGACTTTTCCATCATCACCCCTTTCTCAGCCGAGGAGAGCCTGCTCGAGTGCGGTGCCGATCCGTCCGCTCCGCAGCCAGCGCGCCACATCCTTCGCATGATAGGTAATGATCATCTGCGCACCGGCTCGGCGGATCCCCGTCAACAGCTCGAGAACCACCCGCTGCTCGTCGATCCAACCGTTGCGGGCAGCCGCCTTGACCATCGCATACTCACCGCTCACGTTGTAGGCGGCGATCGGTACCTCGAACCGTTCACGCGCAGCGGCGATCACATCGAGGTAGGCAAGAGCCGGCTTGACGATGATCGCATCGGCCCCCTCCTCGATGTCGGTCGCGATTTCGCGCAGGGCCTCCCGCCGGTTGCCAGGATCCATCTGGTGGGAACGGCGATCGCCGAACGCTGGGGCCGACTCCGCAGCCTCACGAAACGGTCCATAAAAGGCCGACGCGTATTTAGCCGCATAGGAGAGAATCGGAATTTCGACGAAGCCAGCCCGATCGAGAGCGTCACGGATAGCCAGAACTCGTCCGTCCATCATATCGGACGGAGCCACCATGTCGGCTCCCGCCTCGGCATGCGAGACCGCGGTGCGTGCCAAAAGTTCCAGTGTAGGATCGTTGACGATGCATCCATCACGAACGATCCCGCAGTGCCCGTGTGAGGTGTATTCGCAGTTGCAGACATCGGTGATGACGACGAGATCGGGTGCGCACCGTTTCAGCTCTCTGACGGCGCGCTGCACGATACCATCCGGAGCGTAGGCTTCACTGGCCAGTTCATCCTTCTGGGCAGGAATACCGAAGACTAAAACCGCGCCGATACCGAGTTCTAGGAGCTCCTCGACTTCTCGTCCCAGCTGATCGACACTCAATTGGTAAACGCCCGGCATCGACCGCACCTCACGCCGGACGCCCCGACCATGCACGACGAACAAGGGATAAATGAAGTCCTCCACGCTCAAACGCGTCTCGCGGACCAGACGACGGAGACCCTCCGTCTGCCGCAGCCGGCGAAACCGACGAAACCGCCCTCGCTCGACGCTCACCCCGTGCTCCTTTCCGCTCGCACCACCGCTTCGATCAATCCTTCAGCTGTGTAGGTATCGGCAACGACATCAACGTGCAATCCGAGCTCTCGAGCGGTCTCAGCCGTGACCGGACCGATCGCGGCGATACGGACACGATCTGACAATCGTCTGGTGTCGCCGAGCGCGACGGCCAGCGCACGCGCGGTCGAACTCGCAGTCAAGAAGATCCAGTCGATGGTCCCCGCCTCGAGAGCCGCCCGTATCGCCTCGTCGAGTGGAAGCAGTTCTGTCCGATAGGCCGGAACGACGACGACCGTGGCCCCTGCCTCTTCGAGCCGCCGCGGCAGGACCTCGCGTGCTTCTGCCGCCCGCGCGATCAAGACGCGTGCCCCTGCCACGCCGCGCGCGATCATCTGTGCAGCGACTGCCTCGGCGACGAATTCGTCCGGTACGAGGTCTGGCTCCAATCCGAACGCGCGCAACGCACGAGCAGTCGCCGGACCGATGGCAGCGAGTCGTCTCTCCCGCAGCAGCTCCCATCCACCGCCGAGAAACCGCAGTCGATCGAGCGTCGCTCGTACCCCGTTCGCGCTGGTAAAGACGATCCAATCGAAACGCGCCAGATCGGCCAGTGCAGCGTCCAAAGGGCCCCAATCCTTCGGCGGCAGAATGCGGATGAGCGGATGGACGATTGCCTCAGCCCCGAGAGCACGCAGCCGCTCGACGAGAAACTGTTCCTGCCCAGCCGGGCGTACCAAAAGAACGCGGCGGCCCCGCAGAGGATCGGTCGTTCGCTGCGAAACACGGGTCGTTCCCAGACTCGCCAGCACGAGCCCGAGTTCCTGCGCGCGCTCGATCGCTTCCTCGCGCGACCAATCCAGACATTCACGGACGAATCGACCATCGGGGAGAAGGACGGCGATACGAAAACGCAACCGGTTCTCTACGATCGTCGCGTAGGCACCGAGCGGCACAGAGCAGCCGGATCCGAACGCTGCGAGGAACGCGCGCTCGACCGCGACCGCTTCGTGAACCACCGCTTCGTCGAGTTGGCGGAAAAGCTCATGTCGTCCATCGTTTTCACGCGCGACGACCGCTAAAGCTCCCTGCCCCGGTGCTGGAACGAACTCATCCGGATCCAGATACTCGGCCACGAGATCGATCTGCGAGAGTCTTCGCAGACCGGCAGCTCCGAGCACGAGGGCATCGACGATCCCCTCACGCAGTTTGCGCAAGCGAGTGTCCACATTGCCCCGAAGATCGACGACGACCAGATCGGGCCGTGCTCGTAGAAGCAATGCTTGTCGTCGCCGCGAACTCGTTCCCACCCGCGCGCCCATCGGTAGCTCCCCGAGCTTCCGCGGCGGAAAGGTAACCAGCACGTCGCGAGCATCCTCTCGAGCCAAAACGGCGACGAGAACCAGGCCAGGGGGAAGCCGAGTCGGGAGATCCTTGGCACTATGCACGGCGAGATCGATCGTCCCCGCGAGGAGCGCTTCGTGCAGTTCCTTCGCGAACACGCCGCTCCCGCCGAGAACAGTGAGCGAGGTTGCCCGATCGCGATCACCCGTCGTCACGATGGGGACGACCGTCACCGAACACTCCGGAACGAGGCGACGAAGCCGCTCGACGACCTCCTCGGTCTGGGCGAGGGCTAGCGGGCTCCCTCGCGATCCGATCCGAATTCGCTCTGTCATCGAATCCGCCCCCGCCGGTAACCCGAACCGAGTCAGCCATTTTCTACAAAATCTGATCGAATCTGCTCACACATTGTCGTCGCGGCGATTCTACTCACGAGACTCCTCGACTGCAAGCTATCGAGTGACACTCGTACCCCGATCTCCAGCTCCTGGGTACAATGCTCGACAGCGAGAGACGATCCGGCTGAGGAGAGAGGTTATGAGCCACACGGTGGTGATCATCGGCGCTGGTCCTGGCGGTGTCGCTGCCGCTCGTGCCGTTCGGCAATATTTGGCAGCCGAGGATCGCGTGATCGTCATCGACCGCCAGGACGAGCAACGGCTCGGGGTGACGCTGCTATCCATCATGCGCGGCTGGCACGAACCGGAAGACGTGACGATTCGACCATCGCGTGTCCTCGCCGGCATCGCCGAGTTCGTGATCGCCGAGGTGACGCGCATCGATCCGGTCAACCGACGCGTCGAGACGACCACGGGAGTGCTCGAGTACGACGCTTTGATCGTCGCGACTGGCGCTGAGCTCGTCCCGGAAACGGTACCGGGTCTGGTGACGGCGCTGGAAAATGGGTCAGCGGGACACTGCTGGTCGCTGCCCGCGGCACTCCACCTTCGCGAACGCTTGCGCTGCCTCGCCGGAGGCCGCGTCCTGATCGTGGTGACGAGGCTTCCCTACAAGTGTCCACCGGCTCCCTACGAAGCTGCTCTTCTCGTGCGCGACCTCGCAGCGGAGCGCGGGATCGGCAACTCGGTCGAGGTCACGGTGATCACACCGGAGCAATCACCGCTCGCGGTGGCTGGTCCAGAGGTCGGGCGGGAACTCGTCGCGCTCTTGAACCAGCAGGGCATCACCGTGCTCACTGGTGAACAACTGGTTGCCGTGGACGGTCGGCACCGCGAAGCCCAGTTCGCCTCTGGCCGACGCGAACTCTTCGATCTCCTCATCGTTGTCCCGCCCCATCGTGCCCCGTCTTTCCTCGGGGAAGCTGGCCTCGCTGACGGCGACTGGGTTCCCGCAGAATTGCGGAGCTTGCGCACCCGGTTCGAGGGAATCTGGGCGATCGGCGATGTCGCGGCAGTGCGCATTCGGGACACGCTCCTCGTTCCCAAGGCGGCAGTTTTCGCCCAGCAGCAAGCGGAAGTAGCTGCGCGCGATCTGGCGCGGTGGCTCGGTCGGACAGCCCCCGAACCGGAAATCCGGGCCTACGGTCGCTGTTGGTTCCTGGCGGGTCGCGGAATCGCAGGTGCGATCGAGGGTGACTTCCTCGCCGAGCCCCAGCCCAAAGTCACCTTCCAGCCGCCGAGCGCGGAAGGCTTCGCCCAGATGCAACAGGAACTCGCCGCCTGGCTCGCCCAAGATCCGGCACGGCGTCATTGATTCGTGGTTGGACTCAGGCACCCGAGGAGAGGAGACGGTAAAACTCCTCGCGGGCTGCTGGCGACTCGCGGAAGATTCCGAGCATGGCGCTGGTCGTTGTCCGCGCGTGCTGCTTCTCGACACCGCGCATCATCATACAGAGGTGAATGCCATCGGCCACGACCGCGACACCTTGGGGATCGAGCAGCTCGGTAATCGCTTCCGCGATCTGGTGCGTCAAACGCTCCTGCACTTGTAACCGTCGCGCATAGAGGTCGACGATCCGGGCGAACTTACTCAGACCGAGAATGCGGCCGCGTGGCAGATACCCGATGTGCACGTGACCGAAGAACGGGAGGAGATGGTGCTCGCACATCGAGTAAAACTCGATCCCCTTGACGACGACCATAGTATCCTGCTCCACATGAAAGATCGCACCGTTGACGATCTCGTGGAGATTCTGGCGATAGCCCCGGGTCAGGAATGCCCATGCCTCCGCGACGCGCTGCGGTGTCCGCGCCAATCCCTCCCGGTGCGGATCCTCGCCGATGACTTCCAGCCACTGGGAAACCAACGACCGCAGACGTTCCAGATCACAGGTCGTCGTGAACTCCAGGCCTGTATCCTCGAGATGGACGAGTTCTTCATGATAGTGCATCGCAGCCTCGCTTACCAAATCATTGCTCTACGGATCCTGTTCCCATCGCGCTCGAGTACACCTTCTGACCGGCACAGCGCGCGATAGAGGATACCGCATGGCCCGCAACCGATCAAGCGCTGGCACCATCCTGTCGGGTTGGTCATGACGGCCCTCGTTGGGGTTGCACGAGCGCCGACGCAGTTTCGCGCCACCCATCGCAAGGCCCCGCACGCTCCATCACAGAGCCGCCTATGGCAGCCCCGGGGGAGCACGGACTGTCTGCGCGACGTCCTACCGGCTATCCATGACCCGCGACCGGAAAGCGCGCGCGGTTCTCGCTCCTGCGTCCGACAACCCCCTCACGCCCACCGCTCACCTGACGCCGGACAGCGGACCAGCGCCAGATCGTCATGAGGAGAGGGATCAGAAGCTGACTCAAGACGAACGTCGGGTAGGAAGCCAAACGCCTGCGCCACGCAAAGATCCCCAGCCACAGGTATTGCGTCGAGCGACCCAAGTTCGCTGCCGCCGTGACGACTACCGGATGCCACCAGGAGCGTCCGACACACTCTTCGCGGGCATGGTGTCCAGCGGATAGCCACAAGCCGAGTTCTTCTAGCCAGCGAATCATCGCATCCTGGGGTGCGAAGACGAAGCGATAGATGGCGCGAGCGAGCCGGACCGCCCGACCATCCGGATCGCGCACTTCCGATCGGAAGACTTCTCCCCTCGCTCGCCGGTACAGGTACTCGAGATTGAAATCCCAGCTCAGAAGACCGGTCAAGGCCAACAGTGCCGCGAGCGACGCCCGCCAGCGTCGTGTCCGGTATCCGATCGCTGCCAAAAGCGCCGCATTGACCACTGTATCGAGCTCGGTATCGAGATAGCGGCCCAGTTCGCTCTCCTGCCGTCGCAAGCGAGCCAGTTGACCATCGGCATTGTCGAGAACGGTCACCACCTGCAGGAGCGCTGCTGCCGCTCGCTCCCAGCCACGAGCCAGGCACCCAGCTGCCAGGAGTCCGAGTCCGGTATGAGCGATGACGACCTGCTCGGGTCTGACTCGCGTTGGCAACAGGGCACGGGCCACGACGAATCCGAGTGGCCGGAAGATCACCAAATTGACATACTCGAGACCCGGCCGGACCTTCAGACTCGCCTGGAACGCACTGAGCAATGTTGGCCGGTTCCGCCCGTGTCCCTTCTCATTCCCCATATCCTCGCCCGACCTGTGCGGTGAGACCGAGCTGTTCGACGCCACGCAGCGCTCCTTGCACGAGGAAGCCGATATCGCTGCCAGCCGTCACGAATCGAAAACCCTGCTGCGCTCGGTACAAGGCGTCCTCGATACTATAGGCGGCGTAACCTGCGATTTTGCCCGTATTGCGACAGGCTTCCAGCACGCGTTCGATCGCGCGCTCCTGCCGTTCGTCACCAGCTGCTCGACGCGGGTCGATGCCGAGAGACAGAGCAAGATCACCCGGTCCGATCCAGCAACCGTCGATACCGGGAACCGAGAGAATCGCCTCGGCATTCTCCACTGCCTGGGCACTTTCGATTTGCACACCGACGAAGAGCTCCTCGTCGATCCATTCTGGGTAATCAGCTCCGTAGACGCGAGCGCGTCCCCATCCCCACGAGCGCATGCCGCGCGGCGGAAAGCGACACGCGTCGGCGACCGCTCGCGCATCTTCTCTGGTGTGGACGAGCGGCACGATGATGCCGAGCACCCCATCGTCCAGTAAGCGCCCGATGAGTGTGTAATCGTTGCGCGCGACCCGAGCCATGGGCACCGCGCGCCCGCAGGAAAGCGCCATCAGCGTGGCGATGACCGTATCCGAGCCGAAGGTACCATGCTGCGTATCGATCAAGATGAAGTCGATGCCACAATTAGCCAGTGCCTCTGCGACGAGCGGTGCGCCGAGCTGCAGCGTATAGCCGAAGGCCGGCTGGCCAGCCAACATCTTCCGCTTCGCGTGGTTCTCCCGCATGCTCCTGCCCCCCGGGTCATCATCGCTCTCCCATGTCACCATACCCGAGCCGTCGGATCCCGTGAAGTTCCACGAGCATTTTCTCCACGCTCGGCAACCATTCCGATCCATCGCCCAGCAGGGTCGCGCGTCCATCGGACCGGGCCACGGATGCCTGAAGATCCGAACTTTCGGCGCCACGAGCGCAGGGACGCCACGGTATGGACTGGCGACGTGGACGGCGGCGAGCTGGTATAGTTCAGATGTTGCACCTCGGTCGAACCCCGCGGTCGCACCGATGAACGATTCGATTCTAGAGGAGTACTCGTGAACAACTCGACCCTGACAGTGATGAACCCGAGCGGATTCGCCGCACTCGGGCTTTCTCCGGCCTTACTCGCTGCCCTCCGCGATGTCGGTTTCGAGCAACCGATGCCGGTCCAAACAGAAGCGATCCCCGTTCTCTTGAGCGGGCGCGATGCTATCGTGCAAGCCCACACGGGAACAGGCAAAACCGCAGCATTCGCCTTACCGATTCTGCAGGGATTGGTCCCGAACGGGCATGGCCCGCAAGCGCTCGTTCTCACTCCGACGCGCGAACTCGCGATCCAAGTGGCTGAAGCGATCCACCGTCTCGGCCGCTATCTCGATGCCCGCGTCCTCGCACTCTACGGTGGTCAGCCGATCGAGCGGCAGCTGCGTGCCCTCCGGCACCCGGTCGACATCATCGTCGGCACTCCGGGCCGTATCATGGATCACTTGCGCCGCGAGACGCTGCGACTGGATGAGGTTCGTGTCGTCATCTTGGACGAAGCCGATGAAATGCTGGATATGGGCTTCATCGAGGACGTCGAGTGGATCCTCGAGCATGTACCGCGCGAGCGGCAAACCGCCCTCTTCTCAGCCACGATCCCGCCCCGGATCCGCCAGCTGACTCAGCGCTATCTGCGAGCACCGGTGACCATCGCCATCCATCCCGAACGGGTGACTGTCCCGTCCATCGCACAGGCGGTGTACGAGGTGGCTGCACACGCCAAGCTCGAGGCGCTGAGCCGGATTCTCGACTTCGAGGCGCCAACCTCCGCGATCATCTTCGTGCGCACCAAGAGCGGTGCCGATGAACTAGCCCATAAACTGCAGTCGCTCGGCTACGCTGCCGAGGCGATCCACGGCGACCTCAGCCAGGCCATGCGCGACCGTGCTATGCAGCGCTTCCGCACCGGACAAGTCGACCTGCTGATCGCCACCGACGTCGCGGCACGTGGATTGGACATTCCTGCGGTCAGTCATGTCATCAACTTCGATATCCCCAGCGATCCCGAATCCTACGTGCACCGGATCGGTCGCACCGGGCGTGCAGGGGCTACGGGCACGGCGATCACGTTGATCGAACCACGGGAACGCTGGCTCTTGCGCACGATCGAACGAGCGATCGGACAGCGACTCATCCCGAAGCGCATCCCGACCCGCGAGGAGATCGCGCGTCGCCAACGCGAGCTTCTCGGCGCATCGCTCTCGGAAGTGATCGAGCAGCGCGATCTCGAACTCGGGCGCAGGATCGTCGATCAGCTGCTCCCGGATCACGATGCGGTCGATATCGCGGCAGCCGCTGTTCTGCTTCTCCTGGAAGCTCGGAACGTCAGCCCGGAACGCGCCGGCGACCTGACGGAGTTCGAGCGAGCGGAGCCCGGTATGGTTCGGCTGCGCCTCGAACTCGGACGACGCGACGGTATTCGCCCGAGCGATATCGTCGGTGCCATCGCCAACGAGGCCGGCATACCTGGTAAGGAAATCGGGCAGATCGAGATCGCCGACCGGTACACGCTCGTCGACGTGCCTAATCGCGTGGCCGACCGGGTCATCGCTGCCCTCAGCCGCACGCGCCTGCGCGGCCGGGCAGTCGTCGTTCGTCGACTCGACAGCATCCGGTGACCTGTCACCTTGCCCGATTCGGCTGCTCCTTGGCACACTTATTGGGAAAAGTCGACGCTTCGCGGTCGGTCTCGCACGGTAACACGGTAATGTGACTGGCCCGCGGGCATTCGCTCTGGTGCCCCGTTCCTTTCCCAAACGATGAGCAAACCATGACCGGCATCGCGGGGCACAGCGGATCGAACTGCCGTCGTCATCCACAATGGTCAAAGACGTTGACGGGGGAAGGTGAGATCCATGGCTGGCCACTCTAAGTGGGCCCAGATCAAACGACAGAAGCAGGCCGCGGACTTCCGCAAGGGGCAGATCTTCAGCAAGCTAGCGCGCGAGATCCATGTGGCAGTGCGTGAAGGCGGTCCGAACCCGGAAACGAACGTGCGGCTGCGCATGGCGATCGAGCGCGCACGGCGCGAGGGTATGCCAAAGGATACGATCGAGAACGCGATCGCCAAGGCGAGCGGTGCGGCTAGCGGGGCAGCTGAATACGAGACGATCGTTTACGAAGGGTACGGGCCAGGTGGCGTCGCCATCATGGCCATCGCCTTGACGGACAACCGCAACCGGACAGCCTCGGTGGTTCGACACATTTTCTCAAAGTACGGCGGTTCGCTCGGCGAGACCGGTTCGGTAGCCTGGCAGTTCGAAACCGTTGGGCAGATCGTCGTCGCCACTGACGGTCATGATCCTGAGGAGATCGCGCTCGCTGCTATCGACGCAGGCGCTCGCGATTTCGAGGTGGAGGACGATTCGGTCATCGTCACGACCGATCCGGACCAGCTGACCGACGTGGCGGAGAAGTTGGAGGCAGCCGGCTACCAGATCCGCCAGGCTGACATCCAACGCATCCCGACCACGACGGTCGAGCTCGAGGGCAGTCAGGCGCAGAGCGCCCTCAAGCTGCTCGAAGCGCTCGAGGACTTGGACGACGTGCAGGAGGTCTACACCAACGCCAGTTTTCCTGCCGAAGTGCGCAGCGCCGTGTAATCATCGCCGTCTCGCGGGACCGGCTCGTGCAACAGCGCTCGGTGTCTGCACCGAGCGCTGTTCGCCTCTCGAAAGACAACAACGCCACGTTATCACCTGATCCGCTACGATGCCTCAGCTGCCAACGTACGAAGAAGTACTCGTCGTCCGTTTTCGCTTCGACGGGGACCTGTTGAGATGTGAAATCTGCCCAATACCAGTGCTGGAAATCACCCTACGTGGTCTGACGATCTCCATCCTTCACATACTCGTATTGCGACTACTCAGTAGAGAATAACTCTACCAGATCACGGTGTTCGATCTCGCCTTCTCGCTTCTTACAGCTCATCAGCTCCGGCCCGCTATGATGCACGTGGACAGGCTCCTCCCTGCCCGGCGAGAGCATTCCAAGCGGCGCCCTCTCCCTCGGCAATCCGTCGCTCAGCTAGGCCTGGTCCCGTGTTCCCCCGCT
>NZ_JBRBZA010000042.1:0-15622 GCF_053493975.1 Thermomicrobium sp. | reverse complement strand
CAGGCCGGGGGAATCGGTGTGGAGGATGACGTAAGCGGCCGAATAGTCCGGGTCAGGATGCATGGCATCGGATCCGGCCAGGGTGAGCGAGGTGGGAAAGCGGACGTCGTAGACGTCGAGTCGAGTGATCGTGGTGGGCATGGGCGGATCCCCTTTCGTTCGATCGCAGCGCGGCGCGCTTCGCAAGCAGCTCGCTCTCACGACCGTATGATGGCAAAAAGACGCTGCCGCGTGAAGTGGGGCACCGGGTGCCACCGCTCCCACAAGGAACGCGGGACACCACGCACCGCTGGTTCAACGCGCGTCGTCGGCGCGCGTCCGTCCAGCCTGGGCCAGGACAGCGCGGATGTCCGGCGGCAGTTCGTCGGTCCCGACCAGCTCAGCGAGACGCTGGAGCTCGGCTAGACCGTCCTCCCAGAGGGCACGGTAGCCAGCGACCTCATAGCTCCGCAGCTCGGCATCGAGGGACTGGCCGGACTCGACACGCTGGCGCTGCTCGGCCAGCCAGGCGAGCGCGGCCGCGTACTGGGTGTCGAGCGCCGCGAAGCGATCGAGCATCTGCCGGATCTCGCTGCGACGGGCATGGCGGAGCCAGACGGCCTCGAACTCGGCGGTGAGTGCCGCCAGGCGCAGCCGCTGGTCGCTGAGCTCAGCGATCGCCCAGTCGAGCGTCGCGAGCACCTCCGAGCGGTCCGCACCGCTCAGACCAGCACGTTCGCGGAGGTCTTGCCGGATCCGCTGGCTCGCACGCAGCTTTTCGGCAGCGAAGAGGACGAGCCGGGCCACGAAGGTGTAGTCGTGCCGGACGTCGGGTCGCGGCACGCGACTCCACGCCGCGAGTGCCTCCAACGCTGCCGTACGGAGTCCCTTGAGCGCCGCCGGGTCGACCGTGTCGATGAGCCGCCCAGCCAGCGGTTCGTCGAAGAGGGCGAGGGCACTGTTCGAGCGGTTGAACGCGCCGAGTGTCGGTGCGGTGACAGCGCGTCCGAGCCGATGGATCGCCTCGACGGCAGGATCGTCCGGCGAGGTGCAAAGGACCTGAACAGCGAAGGCTCGGTCGAGCGACTCCTGCAGGACAGCGGGCCCCGACCAGGCGACCGCAGCGCCTACCGCGTACGGAAAGAGCGAGAGGGAGAGCGGCTGGTAGTGACCGTAGTCGCCCCAATCCGTCAGCAGCATGCCAGAGGCACCGTGGGCGAGCCCGTCGCGGACGAGGCCACGGATGTTGGCGAGCGCGTTTTCGATACGGGGAAAGAGGGTGTTCCAGCTCGACGTCCCCGGACAGACCCAGAAGGTACGGCCGAGCGAGCCGAGGAGCTCGGTCGAGGGATACCGTTCCTGCGCCTCGTAGTGCCAGTCGAGTACGAGCACGTCGTCGGGCAGCTCGCGGACGAGGTCGGGATAGTGGAGCAGGATGTCGGCCCAGACCATGATCCGCCGACCGTAGCGGGCCGCGAGGTCACGCAAGCGCAAGAGGTGCCGGAGATAGAGCCACCCCTTACCCAGTTGGCGAGCGAGTTCCTTCGACTGGCCAGTCCCGAGGTCCCAGGTTTCGTCGCAGTCGACGTTGAACCAGGTAGAGGAGAAGTTCGGCAGGTAGTCGGCATAGAGTTCGTCCAAAAGCTGGTACGTCTCTTCGCGGCCTGGCGTGAGCGTCCAGCGCCAGCCGACTTCGTCGAGATGGGCATAGTGGGGCAGGGAGAGCAAGCGGCGCTGGTGGCCGAACGATTGGAGGTTGGGGACGAGCTCGACGTGCCGCTCGCGGCAGTAGCGATCCAGCGCGCGGATGTCGTCCGGCGTCAACGGGTCGCACCCCTCTCCGATCTCCGGATGACGGGGGAACGCGAACGTGTGCTCGACATAAAGCTGGACGTGGTTGTACTTGAGGTGAGAGAGCAGATCGACGAGCCGGAAGAGCGTCTCGCGCGTCGGGACTTTGCCGCGCGAGACATCGAGCATGACGCCACGGTTGGGTAGCACGGGCCAGTCCCGTATCGTGAGCGCGGGAAGGTGCCGACCACAGGCACGGACGAGCTGACGAAGAGTCTGGATCCCATAGAAGAGACCAGCCAGCGTCGTCGCCGCGAGGACGAGCCGGCGATCGCTGCATTGGATCGCGTACCCCTCGTCGCCGGGAACCTCGAGACCCGGTGCCACTGCACCCCGCAGCAGGACGATGCGGTTGGAACCATCGAGCGGGTCGAGCGCCGCCCGGAGCGGGAGAGGCAGGCCAGTGACCGCACGAACGGTGGCCTGCAGCTGGCGAGCGGCGAAATCGAGCGAGGCGGCTTCCAAAGCCGGGACGACGAGTTCGCTGTCCCAGTCGAGAAGCCAGGCATCCTCGGCAGGGCCAGGCGTGACCTCGCGTGGTGGCGGTAGGAGCGGGAGTACATCCGACATGTGACACCTCCTCTCAGTCACTCCCCTGCCCGGCTCGACTCGGACGCGGGGGCAGCCGGGAAATCCGGCGCGAGTGCCGGGCGCAAGTGACCGCGTGCAGCGGCGAGCCGGGCCCGCGCCTGCACTGCATCGACCCCGGTGAGCGCCATCAGGATGGCCGTCTTGGCCTCGCCCCCAGCTTGCTCCAGGTAGCGAGCTGCGTCTTCCAGTCCGAGCCCGGTAACCTCTGCGACGATGCCCACGGCTCTCCACCACAACTTGCGGTTGACCGCTCGCACGTCGACCATGAGGTTGCCGTACGTCCGGCCCAGTCGGACCATGACCGCGGTGCTCAAGGTCGTAAGCGCGATCTTCTGCGCGGTCCCAGCCTTCATGCGCGTCGAGCCAGCGAGTACCTCGGGACCGACGAGCGGCGCAACGACGAGGTCAGCCAGCTGTTCGAGTGGTGATGGACACTGGCACACGAGCGCTGCGACGAACGCGCCGTGGTGGCGTGCCTGGGCGAGCGCACCGAGCACGTAGGGGGTACGCCCACTGGCGCTGATGCCGAGTACCGCGTCGTCGGGTCCGACACAGAGGGCCGCCACGTCGCGGGCACCTGCCTCCTCATCGTCCTCGGCTTCCTCGACCGGTTCGTGCAAGGCACGCATCCCACCAGCCAAGAGCGCCACGACGCGCCCCGGCTCCAGGCCGAAGGTCGGCCGACACTCGAGCGCATCGAGCACCGCGAGCCGGCCTGACGTCCCCGCGCCGACGTAAACGAGCCGGCCCCCGCGCTCTAGCCGCTCGGCCACCGCATCGACGAGCGCAGCGAGCCGTCCACGCTCACGCTGGAGCGCCGGAACGACGCGAGCCTCCTCCTCGAGCATGAGGTCGACAAGTTCCTGGCTCGAGAGTCGGTCGAGATCGCGCACGCGCGGGTCCGGATCCTCCGCTTCGCTCGCTCGGTCGCTCGGTTTCTCGACTGGATACCGCATCGTCTCGGTCCCATCACGGAGTCGAACCAGGGGCGTTGGCTGGTTCCCCGACGTCTCGCTCGAGCGGGACTCCGGCAGCAACGAGCCGTTCGGCGAACGCCGGACTGGCGTAGGCGACCCGGCCGCGGCAGACCGTCCCGTGCACACGCAGGGAGGGATCGAGCACGACGAGATCGGCGTCGTAACCGAGTGCGAGCCTGCCCTTGCGGTGAGCCAGTCCGAGCGCCCGGGCGGGCGTCTCGCTGAGCATGCGCACCGCCTGTTCGACGGGTACGTCGACGAGCTCGACGAGGTTCCGGAGCGCGCGATCCATCGTGAGGAGGCTGCCAGCGATCGTGCCGTCGGCGAGGCGCGCCAGGTCGCCGTCGACCCGGGCCGTCAGACCCGCGAAGACGAAGGTCGTACCGGTCGGCAAGCCAGCTCCCGGCTGTGCATCGGTGACCACGATGGTTCGCTCGGGGCCGAGCGCACGGGTGAGGACACGCATCACCGGCGGTAGGACATGGTGACCGTCGGCGACGAGTTCACCGCAGGCCGCCGGGCACTCGACGAGCGCGCCGAGCGGGCCAGGCGCGCGGTGGAGCAGCGGCGGCATGGCGTTGAAGCAGTGGGTGAGGAGCCGCGCGCCGCGCGCGAAGGCCTGGCGTGCGACCTCGTAGGTCGCGTCGGTGTGACCGAGCGCGACGGTCACGCCAGCAGCGACCAGGCGGTCGAGGACGTCCAGTGCGCCGGGGAGTTCGGGAGCGAGCGTGACGACGCGCAGGTGTCCGCCTGCGAGGGAGAGAAGCCGCTCGGCGAGCGCGCGATCGGGCAAGCGTAGCCAGGACGGATGGTGCGCACCCCGCCGCGACGGGTTCAGGAACGGCCCCTCGAGGTAGATACCGAGGGGCAGGGCACCCTGGTCGTGTGCTGTGACCGCCTGGACAGCGGCGAGGAGCTGCCGCTCGGGGAGGTCTTCCGGAACGCCGACGACGTTGACGAGGAACGCAGTCGTGCCAGTGCGCGTGACCCAGTGCGCGTAGGCCCTGATCTCGTCCGGTTCGGTCGTGTGGAGCGCGAAGCCGCCACCACCGTGAGTGTGGAGGTCGATGAAACCGGGCACTACGAGGAAACCACTGAGATCGACAGTCGCACCGGTACGAGGATGCTCGTGGTCGACCGCGGCGATCTGTGAACCAGCGATGGCGAGGCGCCAACCCGTCCGACGGGTGCCGGCATCGACGAGTTCGGCTCCGACGAATGCCAGTTCCATCGCCGCCCCCTCAAACAGTCCGGGTGACCTTGGCGAGGCCGCGTGGCCGATCCGGGTCGAGCCCACGGACGCGAGCCAGCGCGAGTGCGAGGAGTTGTCCGGGCACAACGGCGACCAGCGGTGAGAGCCACTCGGGAACAGTGGGCGGCAGCGGCAAGGGGAGATCGGCCCGAGCGAGGAGCGTGGGAGCATCGCTCACGATCGCCAGCGCTGCCTGGCGCGCAGCCAAGTCCTCGGTGAGCGCCGCGAGGTCGGGGAAGACTTCACCGGAAGGAGCGACCAGAAGGATCGGGAAGCCGGGCTCGACGAGTGCGATCGGGCCGTGGCGGAAGTCGGCCGAGGAATACGGCTGAGCAAGCACGAGACACGTCTCCTGGAGTTTCAGCGCGACCTCGAACGCCGTCGCGTAATTGAAGCCCCGGCCGATGACGGCAAGGAGGCGAGCATCCCGGAAGGGACCGAGCCGTTGGGCGAGAATCTGGTTGCGCTCGAGCGTCTTGCGGAGCGCCGTAGGCACCTGGGCGAGCTGGCTCAGGCGCGTGCGGTCTCCAGCGAGCAGGGCGCTGAGGAGGGCGAGCACGAAGAGCTGTGCCGTGTAGGTCTTGGTCGCGGCGATGGCTTGTTCCTCCCCGGCCAAGAGCGGAAGGACGAGCTCAGCAGCCTGGGCGAGCGGAGAAGCGGGATCGTTGGTGACGGCAAGAGTGAGCGCACCCTGGCGATGCCCTTCCTCGATGACTGCGACGATATCGGGCGACCGGCCGCTCTGGCTGATCGCGATGACGAGGCTTCCGGCGAGCGACGGGGGCCGCCGGTACAGCGTGAACAGGGAAGGGGTTGCCAGGGCGACAGGAAGTCGGTTGTAAGCCCCGAAGAGGTACTGGGCATACCGCGCGGCATTGTCGGAACTGCCGCGGGCAGCGATCACCACGTAGCGCGGTGCAGCAGCCTGGATGCGTCCTGCCACCTCCTCGACGCGTGGGAATCCTTCGTCGAGGAGGCGCTCGAGGACAGCTGGCTGCTCGGCGATCTCACCTGCGAGTATCGACATGCTGGTGCTCCCACTGTGCACGATACGTGGCCATGTCGAGGATACGACCGGAGACCCGTGCGTCCTCGGCCGCGAAGGCCAGAAGATGGCTTTCGACCGCCTGATGAGCGCTCGTCAGCACACCGGCCCGTTCGCCGCGGACAGCCTGGACAAACGCACGGATGAGGCCGACATCGCCACCACCATGCCCGCCGATCGGGGGCGCCAGACGCATCGTCTCGATAGTACCCGTGAGGTGGTCGGCTATGACGAGTTCGCGGCGCGATTCGTTTGCGAGGAGCGTCGCACGCGTGCCGTCGATGCGGACGGTCCGTCCTTCGACATGGGAGGCACCGTGCATCGTGAGCGAGACAGCGAGCTGACCAGCGAACTCCATCAACACCACCTGGTGATCGACCGCTGTGTTGTCGCAGTGGTAGACACAGCGCCCATAGGGTCCAGTTGCGAGTGCTCGCAGAATCGCTTCCGGATCGGGCTCTGGAGAGACTGCGTGCTGGAAAGCACTGCCCGCAGCCGTGAACAGATAGATCCGCGGAGCGAAGTAGGGGCACTCGTCGGCGATCGGGCAACCGTCAGTACAGCGCTCCGGAGCGCCTGGCGGCGCCTTCGCTGGGGTGAAGTGGGTGAGAGACCCGAAGGAGGCGACACGCTGGCACGAGCGATCGAGGATCCAGACCAGAAGATCGAGGTCGTGACAGCACTTGGTGAGGATCATCGGGCTCGAGCGCTCCGTATTCGCCCAATTCCCGCGGATAAAGCTGTGTGCGAAGTGGAAATAAGACAGGTTCTCGCGCCAGTCGACAGACACGATCTCACCCAGCCGCCCACTGTGGACCAGATCGTAGATCGTGCGGAAGAAGGGCGCGTAGCGCAGCACGTGCGCCACCTGGAGCACGCGCCCGGTCCGCTCAGCGGTCGCGGCGAGGGTGAGGCACTCTTCCGGTGTCGTCGCCATCGGCTTTTCGAGGAGGACATGGTAGCCCGTCTCGAGGAACGCGATGGTACTCGGGAAGTGATCGCGGTCCATTGTCGCGTTGATGAGGGCCGGCGCCAGTTGCGGTTGCTCGGCGAGTTCCTGCCAGGAGTGGAATTGGCGCTCGGGCGGGATTCCGTGCTGTTGCGCGAAGCGCGTGCGGCGTTCGTCGTTCGGCTCGGCAACCGCGACGAAGCGCAGATCCCAGGGAGCGCGGAGCGCGAAGGTACCGTAAGCTAAGGTTCCCCGGTTGCCAGCGCCGACCAGGACAGCTTCGACGGGTCGCTGCATCCTGTGTCTTCCTTTCCCGATGAATCGCTCGCTCCCGCATACGCTGGACGGGAAGCGGACTCGGCCCACCCCACCGACCTACCGGTGGGGGCCCAGCGGGGTGGGCCGGGAACAGGCTCACACCGGCTTGAGCTGACCGGTCCAGATCATCATGACCGCGAAGTTATCCCCGTAGGGAGCATTGCGGTAGATCGGGTCGCTGTCGGGCGGCCACGGTTGGACACGCACCCCCTCGCGAACGGGGTTGTTGCCATAGCGCTCGAACAGCGGGATCATGGGTAACAGTTCATTGAAAGCCAGGGCAAGCTTGGTCACGTTCTGCCGTTGTGCCTCGACGTCGAGCCCGAGCCCGGCATCGACGACCATGCGCTCGAGATCAACTTCGCCGAGCACGTCGGTCTGCTGCTTCAGCTCGAAGCCCATGCCGCGGCCACCTTGGTTCGCGGCAATCGGGATGTTATGGGTGAAGAGATCCTGGACGAAGGCGAAGTGCGGGTGCGGGTTGGTCGTCGAACCCCAAGCCTGAATTGCGAGTTGGAAATTCCCCTTGTCGACCTCGATCGGTTGCTGGGAGTACGTCACACTTCTGGGTGCCACCTTGATGCCGAAACGGGTCAACTGGTCAGCGACGTTCTGAGCACTCGCTGACCAGTCGGCATACTCGGCAGGGAACAGCAGCTCGTATTCCGCGTTCTTGCCGTCCGGTGTCTGCCAGGTATCGCCGCTCTTGCGCCAGCCCGCCTGCGTGAGGAGCTGGGCTGCACGATCCGGGTCATGGTCATACGTGTTGAGCTTCGCGATTTCCGATTGCGGAATCCAGTCGGGCACGAGTATATCGGAGAAGCCGGCCATGTACTTGACCGCTTTGCCAGAGTCACCGAGCGCGACCGTGCCGTTCTGGGCACGATCGATCGCGTAGGCAAGCGCCTGGCGGGCACGCTTGTCACGGAACTCCGGCAGCTTGTCCAGATTGAAGAGCAGGGCTGGTCCGGAGTAGACCGGCGGACGGATGATCCGTATCCCCTGTTGCTGAAACGCCTTCTCGGTCGCCGGCGGGAAGCCATGCGTCGCGTAATCCACGTCGCCGGCGAGGACGAGCGGGGTCACGTCCGGCGTCTCGCCGTTGTAGATCACCAGGCGATCGAAGAGAACCCGATCTGCCCCGACACCGTTCGGATTCTTGACGAGGGCCAGCTGGGCATTAGTGATGCTGTTGTAGTCGAACTGGAACGGGCCACTGGCCAAAATCTGCTGGGGCCGGAAGTTCTTGATTTCATCGAGGAGCGCAGTACCCTCGGGAGAATCCATGTTCTTGCCTGCAGCGAACAGGTCCTGAACCTTCTTGGCGAACTCGCCATACTGCTTCGTCGAAACGATGCGGAGCTTGAGCACGTAGCGCTCGACGACGGTGGAGGGGGTGCTCATATGGAAGCGGACCGTGCGGTCATCCACCGCCTGGACGCGGTCGATATAGCGCCAGATCACGTTCCGCAGGGCCCGCACTGCCCACACCGTCGTCAGGACGTCCTGGGCGGTCAAGGGAGAGCCGTCACTCCACTTGAGTCCAGGTTTGAGTGTGAGGACGAACTCGTTGGCCGTGCGATCGAACTCCCAGCTTTCGGCGAGCAGCGGTAACCACTTCTTGTCAGCCCAGTAGTACATCGCGCTCGGCGCCAAGATGAAGTCGTGGTAGATCCCGGCACCGAGAATCGCTTGCGTCACACCCTCGAGCAGGTTGAAGTGTCCGGTCGGTGGCATCTGGTACGGCCAGGCACCGTGGAATGCCTTGCCGCCTCCGGGTGCCGGAGCGGTTTGCGGTGCGGTCGGCGAGGCAGCAGCAACCGGGGTTTGTCCGGAAACGGGGGCCTGAGTGGGGGCAGCTGTCGGCGTCGCTTGCTCGCCGCGGCAGGCAGCGAGCAGGCCACTGGCGAGCGCACCACTCGCCAGAGCGAGCAGGCGGCGGCGGGAAAGACGCAGCGCATCGGACGATCGCATCGAACTCCTCCTTCATGTTCTTGGTGACCCGGTCACCGGGTGAACCGACGAATCACAACGATAACGACAACGAGGAACGCGAGACCGACCACAAGGCTCAGGAGCGCGACGACGAATTCCGGAGAATCCCTCGGCAGCAGCAACACGAGGCCAGCTGCGAGGAGGGTGACGAACAACGCGCTGGCGAGCGCTGCCCGTCCGGCCTCCGGGCTCATCGGCACACTCCCGGTCCATTCTCACCCCCTCTCCAACGAGAGACACCCGTCGTTGCCCGATGTCGGCGCTTCCATTCTCGACTGCAGCGCATCGGACCCAGTCCGCTCCTGTTGGACGATGTGGCAGGCGACCGCGCGCTGTCCGTCCACTGCGTCGAGCAGGGGCCGCTCCACGTCGCAGAGTCCAGCGACGAAGTGGAGGCAACGCGGGTGAAACGGACATCCGGCAGGAAGTTTGGCCAAGCTGGGAATATCCAGGCTCCGCAGGAGCAGCTTTGCCTTCTGACGGGTGAGCTCGGGATCCGGTTCGGGGAGGGCGGCGAGGAGCGCCTGAGTATAGGGGTGGAGCGGATGACCGATCACACTCGGAGTCGGGCCGAGTTCGACGACTCGGCCGAGGTAGAGGACGGCGATCCGGCCCTGCCAGGCGAAGTACTTGGCCATCGCCAGGTCGTGCGTAATGAAGAGGAACGCGACCCCCAGCTCCTCCCGGAGACGGCGCAGCGTATGGAGAAGACTCACCCGGATCGAGACATCGACCATCGAGGTGGCTTCGTCGGCGACGATCAGCTCGGGCCCGACGGTCAGTGCGCGGGCGATCGAGACGCGCTGACGCTGTCCGCCACTCAGCTGATGCGGGTACTTGGGGAGGAACTGTTCGGGGGGAACGAGATCGACGAGCTCGAGCAAGCCTGCAGCCCGCTCGACGGCATCGGCCCGGTTCCGAGCGATTCCATGATGGAGCAGCGGCGCAACCAATGCATCCGCGACCGTGCGGATCGGGTTCAGGGAAGCGTACGGGTCCTGGTGGACGATCTGCACGGCGCGGCGGAAACTGCGGAATGCGTTCGCCGGGAGGCGCCAGACATCCTGTCCGCGATACCGGACGCTCCCGGATGTCGGCCGGAGGAGACCAGCGGCAACCTTGCCGAGCGTCGTCTTTCCAGAACCGCTCTCACCGACCAGACACAGCACATCACCCGGTTCCAAACAGAACGAGACCTCCTCGACCGCACGGAGGAGCGTACGGCCGCGCCGGAAGTGGACGGAAACGCCGTGCAGCGCCAGAAGCGGCTCAGGCATGACTGGCTCCTCCCAGTCGCTCCGTCCGGCGATCGAGAGACACCGCTGACCAGTAGTGACAGGCGCTCCAGTGGTCCGCACCTACCGGGCAGAGAGGCGGATCTTCACTTCGGCAGCGGTCCGTCGCCAACTCGCAGCGCGGTGCGAAGCTACAGCCAGGCGGGAGCTTCGCGAGGCTCGGTGGTGAACCGGGGATAGAAGCAACCGTCGTGAGTAGGCCGCTCACCGGCGGCACCGCGAGGAGGAGTCCCCGCGTATACGGATGCCGTGGTCGATAGAACAGGTCGCGGACCGGAGCGAGCTCGACGATGCGGCCCGCGTACATCGTCGCGACGCGATCAGCCAGTTCGGCAGCGAGCGGGAGATCGTGCGAGATGAACACCATCGCGAAGCCGAGTTCCTGCCGGAGCGAGCGAAGGACCTCGATGATCGCGCGCTGGGTGAGAATGTCGAGAGCAGTCGTCGGCTCGTCGTAAATGACGAGGCGGGGCTCCAACAGCAGACTCAAGGCTATCATGACGCGCTGGCGCATGCCCCCGCTCAGTTCGTGCGGATAGGACTGCAAGACCCGATTGGGATCGAGCTGGACGAGCCGGAGCAGCCGCTCGCACTGCTCGCGGACGCGTGTGCGGTCGCGGAGGCCGTGTGCTCTCGCGGTGTCCAACACCTGGTCCCAAATCTTGAGGACGGGATTGAAGGCGTTCAGGGCTCCTTGGAACACCATCGCGCATTCTTTCCAGCGAAAATCGCGGAGCTCCCTGCCAGAGAGGCGGACGACGTCATAGACCCGACCGTCGCGCGTGCGATAGAGGATCTGCCCAGCGACGATCCGGGCACTCTTCGGGAGCAACCCCATGAGCGCGAGGCCGAGCGTCGTCTTGCCACAGCCACTCTCGCCGATCACCGCGAGACTCTCGTCGGGCGCGAGGTCGAAGCGCACACCGCGCACCGCCTGGACGACCCCACCCGCTCCCTCGTACTGGATCACGAGGTCACGCACCGAGAGTACCGGTTGGTTCAGCGATTGCCGCCTTTCGATCACCTCAGGACTCCCGTAAGCGTGGGTTAAACAACCCTTCGAGCGAACGCGCGGCGGTGACGAGCGAGAGTTGCAAGAGCGCGATAGCAAAGACTGGTGCAAGGATGTACAGAACAGAATCCTTAAAGAAGATTGCTCCGCGGATCCAGGCGAAATTGAGCATGATTCCCCAGTTCTCACCAGCGAGTGGTGCCAGTCCTAGGAAGTAGAGACCGACCTGGGCATACATCGCCGCGGTGACTCCGATGGTGAAGCTCATGACGATGTAGGGGGCCATATTGGGCAGAATCTCGCGGAACAAGATATGGAAGGTGCTCAAGCCGAGCGCTCGTGCCGCTTCGACGTACTCCCGTTCCTTGAGGGAGAGCACCTGCGCGCGCACTGCTCGGAGGAGCGTCGGCCAGGAGAGGAGACCGATCAGGAGCGCGAGTAACCAGGGGCGATCGAGCTTAACGAAGGCGGAGAGGACGACGAGCAAGGGGAACTGCGGGACTGTCAAGACTACATCGGTCACGAGCCCAGTAACCGAGTCCACGGTCCCGCCGAGGTACGCCGCCAAAGAACCGAACGTGATAGCGATCGCGGTCGACAACAGGGCTGCCAAGACTGCGACCAGGATAATCGAGCGCCCACCACGGAGGACCTGGGCGAGGACATCACGCCCCTCGTAGTCCGTTCCGAGCGGGTGTTCGAGACTCGGCGGTTGGTAGATCTTCGTGACGTCCGGTTTCCCCGGCTCGGGAACGACCAGAGGTCCGAGCACTGCGAGGCCGACGAAGAACACCACACTCACGAGACCCAGGAAACCTGCCTTGTCGTGCCGGAAGAGGTTGGCGAGCCAGGCAGCAACGAGTCCCAGCACTGATCGCTGACGACGCTGCAGCGTATTGTGGACGATCATTGGTCGCCCTCCGCAATCTGCCGTCGGATACGTGGATCAAGCCGACTGTACAGCAGGTCAGCCAGCAGATTGGCACCGATGACGGAGACCGTGATCACGAGAAAGATCGCCTGCATTAAGGGGTAATCACGGCGATTGATGGCATCGAGGAGCACGAAACCGATCCCTTCGTAGACGAAAATCCGCTCGATGACGACCGAGCCACCGACCACGAATCCCGCAGCGATCGCCACCTGCGCGAAGAGCGGGAGGACAGCATTGCGGCCGACATAGGCGCACATGATGCGCCTATCGGAGAGTCCGCGTGCCCGAGCGACCGTGACGTAGTCTTCCTCGAGGGTGGAGAGTGTCGACGACTTCATCAGCAACATCCAAGAACCGATCGTCGTGAGCACGTAGGTGAGGACAGGCAGCGCCGCGTGGTAGAGCACGTCAGTAACGAACGCCACCGTCAGCCCTGGTTGCAGGCCGGGGGAAACCGCACCGCGCATCTTGGTCACCGGCAGCCACCCAAGCTGTACCCCGAGGAAGACGATCAACACGATGGCGATCAGGTAGTTCGGCACGGCTTGAAAGAACGACCCGAGAGCGGTCAGCAGGTGATCGATCACGCCACCGCGTCGGTAGGCCATGAGCATACCGAGCGCGAGTCCCAGGACAAAGCTGCAGAACAGTCCGAGACCAGCACTAAAGAGTGTCCAGGGAAGGTACCGAAGGAGAATCGATGACACTGGTGTACCCGGAGAGACGAGCGACTGGCCGAGGTCTCCGTGAATGAGTGAGCGCATGTAGTCCAGGTACTGAAGCACCAGCGGCTGATCGGGATCGAACGCGAAGAGGGATGCTGCCTGGTTCGCTGCCTCGTCGTACGTAAAGCCGTATTGCGAGATGAGGGTATGGATATAGACTTCGACCGGGCTACCGGGCATGAGACGCACGAGAAAGAAGGTGGCTGTCACGACGATCCAAACGGTCAGGATGGCCTTGAGCGATCGGCGTAGGACATAGGCGCGCGAAATTCGGTGGATCACTCGAGGCGCGGGCGACACGACAGAAAAGCGTAACAAGCCTCTCGCGAGCTGCTTCCATGATCCAAGAGACTCGAGGCGTTCGATCATCGCTGGTCCACCCTCTTGAAACTCAACCGGGGTCGTTCGAGCCGGGCGAACAACTTGTACCGGTCGCCGCGGTAGAGGCTCCGGACAAACTCGACAGGTCGATCACGCCGATCGTAGGAAACGCGCTCGAGCCGAAAGGCCGGCGTACCGACCGGCACCTCCAGCAAGCGGGCTTCCTCCGGGCCGAGTACCGTCGCCTCGATCGTCTGTCGTGCGTGCGCAAGCTCAACTCCGTACCGCTCGCCGAGCCAGGCATAGAGCGACTGATCGGTCAGATCTGCGTCGAGCAACGCTGGAAAGCGTTCAGCAGACAGGTACACCGTCTCCAAGGCCATGGGTTCGTCATCCGCGAGCCGCAGACGGCGCAGCTCGATGATCGGTTGCCCGACCGCACAGTCGAGGGGGACGGCCAGGTCCGCCGGAGCCGCGACACTGCGCACGCCGAGCATGCGACTCCCCGGACGCATCCCTCGCTGGATCATCTCCTCGGAAAATGACGTCAACGCGAGGACCTGCTCCAGTTTAGGTCGGGCGACGAAAGTACCCTTTCCTTGCACACGCTCGAGACGGCCGGCCAAAACGAGCTGATGCAACGCCTGGCGCACGGTGACGCGACTCACGCCGAATCGCTGCTCCAGTTCCCGCTCCGGCGGGATCGGTTCGCCGGGTCGCAGACCCGCGATCATCTCCTCGAGCACATGCTGGAGCTGGCGATACTTGGGAACCCCATTGGATGAGTCGAACCAGCTAGCCATGCGCGCCCTCGCTCGTCGATGTCCGATCTCGACGACCCTGTGTGGTTAGAATGTTAGAACCACTTCGTGCCGGTGTCAAGTCCCTAGTACTACACTCGTCCCGAGTGAGAGGCCATCACGGCTCGTCTCCGGAGCGCCGACTCTCTTCTTGCTCGTGAACCTGGGGTATGCTGAGCGAGAGGACCGACCCGGTGCGTACCGAGAAGTGGACGCGTCATAGGAGCATTCGAGACAGCAGACCGAGCGCGTTCCCTGCCGGCACGGAGCTTCCTGAGGCTACCGCGGCTCCGGCTGATGAAGCGGCGACAGACACGTGGGACATGGCGGCTGACGGGTGAGGACGAAGCGCGCACCCTCGAGCCGCACCGGCTCACTGTCCGGGCCTGGACGGCGGGTGGGCAAGCGGTCAGCGAGCTCCCCCGGGAGCTCGCGCAGACGACCATTCGGTGGATCGATATCGCTTCGCCTGACACGACGGCGGTATCGCTCCTCCACGATGAGTTCTCGCTTGGCTCGTTGAACATGGCGCAACTCCTTCAGCCAGCGCGAATGCCGAAACTCGACCTGCTGCCGGGCGGTGGTGCCATCGTCATCGTCTTCGCGCTTGGGCTTGAGGAAGGAGACGAGCCATGCCTCCACGCGAGTCCGTTCGGCTTCCTGATCCGCGAGCGTTACCTCCTCACGACCCATCGCGCACCGATCGACTCCATCGAAAACCGCCTCCGCGACGCACTGCACGACCCGGAAGCGAGCGGGCCGCGGCTGGCCGCGCTGGCGATCGACGCACTGGTGGACGAGCACCTGGCCGTGACGCTGCAGAGCGCCGAGCCGGCCGCGTAGCTGGAGGAGCAGCTCGACCCCGACGACGAGCTCCAGAGTCTGGTCACGCTGGAGTGCCTCATCATCCTGCGCCGCGATCTTCCGGCGGTCCATCGTCTCGGTGTTGCACAACAGCAAGTGCACAGCCGCCTGGCGCGTCACTTTCCCGCTGAAGCACCGATGCTCGAGGACGTGATCACGAACCAGCGAGAGGCGATCGAGACGACCACGACCGTGTGCCACTACATCAAAGGGGTGATTGAGGCCTATCGGCTCCGGCGCGAGGCCCGTACCGAGATCGGTATCCGTCGCCTCACCATGCTTGCCAGCCTCTTCGGAGTCGTCTCGATCGTGATCGGGTTGTGAGGGGTCAACTTCGTCGGGATCCCCGGTTCCGAGAGCCGCTGGGGCTGGTTCGTCTTCGTCGGTGCTCTCTTGACTCTATTCGCACTGGGCATTTGGTACGTGCGGCGGCGCGGTCTGTGGTGAGACACCGATACTCCCGGCGTAGCCGCGAGGCGAAGGGTCAACCAGACCGCCAGCCCGAACCGATCACTCCTGCCGGCGGCGAGCGAGGTCGCGCAGGTGCTCGAGGACAGCCCGGTCGATCCAGTCGGCATCGAGTGGGATGCGCTCTTCGAAGTTCTCGTTCCCGATGAGCGCGGCATAGGCGCGGCGCGTCGCCTCGTCCCATTGGCCGTGCGGAGGACCCTGGTAGTAGCCGAGGGTGCGCATGAGCTCTTGGAGCTCGACGAG
>NZ_JBRBZA010000041.1:0-5830 GCF_053493975.1 Thermomicrobium sp. | reverse complement strand
TGGATCGGGCGATTGGCGTGGGTGAACGCGGTGGCGATGGGACTGGTACTCCTTTTGGGGGCAACGGTCACCGCGACCGGCTCGGGTTTCGGCTGTGGCGAGTCGTGGCCGCTCTGCCACGGCCGGTTGCTTCCGCCGCTCACGGCGGAGGGGATCATCGAGTACAGTCACCGGCTCGCCACGCTGGTGAGTGGGCTGGTTCTGGTGGCGTTGCTCGCGCTGACGATCGTGGAGCGGCGAGAACTCTTCGCGCGGTGGGAAACGCGGATCGTCGCCGGAGTTCTAGTGGGGACGCTGCTCCTGCAATCGGCGCTCGGGGCAGCGGCGGTGCTGGCGCCGCGGCATCCGCTGGTCATGGCGGTGCACTTCGGCGTCTCGCTCACCGTCTTCGCCAGCGCGCTCCTCTTGGCGCTCGTCCTGACGCGGGGCGAGTCGTTGCGGGCTCGCCGGCGATTCCACGCGCCTGCTGGAGTCACCCGGGCCAGCTGGGGACTCTCGATCGGGACGTACGCCGTGGTGTACCTCGGCGCCTACGTGCGGCACACGCACGCGAGCCTCGCTTGCCTGGACTGGCCGCTGTGCCAGGGCCGGCTGATCCCGGATCTGGCGGGACCGACCGGGGTGGTGTTCCTGCATCGGCTGAGCGCGCTGGCCTTGACGCTGGCTCTGGTCAGCCTGGTGGTGCGGCTGTGGCGCGACCGGGTGCTGCGGCGCGAGCGTCCGGACCTGGTGTGGACTGGGCTCGTCGCGCTGGGGTTGCTGCTGGCCCAGTCGGCGACGGGTGCCTGGGTAGTCTGGAGCCGGCTGAGCTTGGCCAGCGTGCTGGGGCATGCGGCCGTCGTGACGCTCCTGTTCGGTACGGTAGCGGTGTTGGCCTACCAGTCGCTGCCGGAGCGGGCACTGATCGAGCGAGCTACTCGTGCTCCCGTCGCTGGTGTGTCGGTCTCACAATGAACGGAGGGGTCGAGGACGAGGGGGAACGGTGACGGAGGACGCTGACCATCCTGGTGGCGAGTGGCCAGCGAACATCGTGATCCGGGTACGGGGACCGTACTACGACGTCCTGACGCCTGCGGGTGTTCTGCGCTGTGTCGTGCGTGGTGCCCTCAAGAAGGAGCGCCGGCACGAGGACCTGGTCGTGGTCGGTGACCGGGTCGCGGTGCGCGTCGTCGCTCCAGGAGAGGGCGTGATCGAAGCGGTCGCGCCGCGGCGACGCGCGCTGGTGCGGCGAGCGCGCGATCGGGAGGCGGCGCAGGTCATCGTGGCGAACCTGGACCAACTGGTAGTGGTCATGGCGGCTGCCCAGCCGGACCTGAGCTTGGGGATGCTCGATCGCTTCCTGGTGGTGGCGGAGTCGCAGGACCTGCCGACGGTCATCTGCCTGAACAAGATCGACCTCGACCCGGCTGGACGAGCACGAGCGATGCTCGCGCCATACCGAGCGATCGGCTATCCGGTCGTCGAAACGAGCGTGGCCAGCGGAGCGGGCTTGCACGAGCTCTGGCAGACGATCGAGGGGAAACTGTCCGCGCTGGCGGGACCTTCGGGGGTCGGGAAGACGAGCCTCGTGAAAGCGTTCCGGCCGGACCTGGCACTCCGGATCGGGGCGGTGAGCGAGGCGACAGGGCGCGGCCGGCACACCACGACCGCGAGCGAACTCATTCAGCTCGACGAGCGGACGTTCCTGGTCGATACGCCGGGAATCGGGGTGCTGCATCTTTGGGCGATCCTGCCGGAAGAACTCGGCCGCTGCTTCCGAGAATTTCGGCCGTATCTGGGTGCCTGCCCGTACCGGGATTGTCGGCACCTGGATGAGCCGGGCTGTGCGGTGCGTGCGGCGGTCGAAGCGGGTCTGATCGACGCGGGGCGCTACGAGCGGTACCGTGCGCTCTACCAGGATCTCGTGGAGGAGACGGAACGGTACGGGCGCTGGGAGATCGAGCGGCTGCGGCGGGGAAGGAGAGTGCGATGAGCGACGAGTTGGTCTCGACGGTGCGGGCAGCGGTGGAGTCGACGGTGCGCGAGCAACATCAGGTCCTGCGGGAACTCGTTCAGGGGCTCAGCCCAGCGGTCCTCAACTGGTCACCGGGACCAGAGATGAACACGATCGCTGTCCTGGTCGCGCATCTCCTGGATGCCGAGCGCTCTCTCGTGGCGGCGGCGCTGGGCGAGGTGGTCGAGCGTGATCGTGAGCGCTGGTTCCGGTACGAGGCGCCGAGCGCGCTCGCGCTCCTCGAGCTGATCGACCGGACCGAACAGGAAACGAGCGAACGGCTCACCCGACTCACCGGCGACGCACTGGTGCGCGAGTGGACACCACCCAATGACCGACTGGGACGCTGCTTCAGCGGGATGCGCTGGCTGCTCCATGCCATCCAGCACAATCGGGAGCATATTGGACAAGCGTTGCTGACGCGGCAGCTCGCTGCTCAGCAAGGGATCGGCTGAGCGGGAAGGCATCGGCGATGCTGCCGTGGCTGGTGCGCGTCCTCGGTGTCGTGGTCGCGCTGCTGCTGGTGGGTGGGCTCTTCCTCTTGGCCTTCGCCAAGGCCGGGCTCTGGTGAGGGAAGAGACAACGTTGGTCCCGCTCCCCTGCACAGTCCGAGCGTCTGACCGGCCGCGCTGTCCGGCACCGTCTCGCTCCTAGCCGGTGATGGCGCTGAAAAAGACAGAGCGGGACGGAAATGCCCGTCCCGCTCTCGTGGTCTCGCTCAAGCGGCGGCGTGACGACCGTCGCTGCCAGTCGTGACTAGTTCACCCGCTGCTGGGGCGATTCCGGCGCGGAGCGCGCTGGCCACATGCTGGGCGTGCCGGTGCATCGCCTGCCGAGCACCGAGTGGATCACCGGCGGCGATCGCCTCATAGATCGCCTCATGGTCTTGCTGGAAGCGGGTGAGCTCCTCCGGTGCCCGCGTAGCCCACAGCCAACTGGCGAACAGCACCTCGCTGAGCGGTCGCTGTGCATCGCGGAGGAGGCGGTTTCCGGCACTCTCAGCGATCGTCGTATGGAAGAGCGCATCCAGATTGAGGTAGGCTGCCGGATCATCGACCGCCTTGCGCATCCGCTCGACCAGGTCGCGCAACCGGGACAGCTGCTCGGGGGTACGACGGGTGGCGGCTCGCTCGGCGGCACCGACGTCGAGGATCTCGCAGAGCTCGAGGAGTTCGCCCAGCCGACTGGCGTCCGGGCTCGAGCGGAGTTCCTCGAGGAGGACCATCGGGTCGAGATGGTCCCACTGCTCGATCGGCTGGACCCACATCCCGCTGCCATGCCGGACCGTGATCAGGCCCTTCTCGACGAGGATACGGATCGCCTCGCGAATGACGATGCGACTCACCCCGAATTGCCGGGCCAGTTCCGGCTCGGACGGCAGCGTGGTGCCGGGCGGCAATGCGCCACTGACGATTTGCCGCAGGAGTTCCTCGACGACTCGCTGATGGAGTCGCGCCTGGGTGATGGGCTTGGCAGTGACCGGTATCGCTCTCGTCATGATCCTCTCCTTACATGCGTTTCCGCGATGCAACATGTTCGCTTCTAAAGTCTACCCTTATCGCTTCGACGAACGCGGCAGCGACGCTCCGCCACTCGGATAAGTGTGCCGATTTTGCCTTGTGCAGTGTGCCAGGGTTTTCTCGACTCCGCTGGTGCGGCGACACAGCGAACCGAACGTACTGCAATGATCGACCGATGTGCGATCCGCTCGCACCGGTGCAGTCGAACGCGATCGCGCGTGGCAGCTGAGTGTGCTAGGGCACGAGGCATGGCGAGCTGGGGGTTCCCGGTCCGGCTCGAGCAGCAGAGGAACAGCCACTCGCTCTCGTCGGACTCCGTACCTCGGGAGCACTGGTCCTCGGCGGCGCAGCTCGGGGGCGAGACAGCATCAGGATCGGGTGCGGATGCCGAGCGCGTGCGCGAGTGCGATGGCCAATGCGGACCAGCTCAGGACGAGCGCGGCGTCCGGCACGACCGCTGGGAGGACATACCCGATCAGGAGCAGCGCGAGCGCGATCGCGGCCCAGCGCCAGCGGCGACCGAGCAGGCGACCGGCGGCCAGCGCAGCCGCGACCAGCAGGCTGGCCGCGATGATCGGCTCGCTCGTCGCGGGGACCGCTGGTCGGAGGGTGATGCCGAGTCGTCCCGGCGAGAGCGGCCCGGTCAGCGCGCTGGCCAGTGCGCTGGCGCCGGCACCGAAAGTCGGAAGCCATACCCAGGCACCGGCCGGGTGATCGAGCCGGGGGACGAGACACCGGGTCACGACGAGGGTGCCCAGTGTGAGCCCGCACAGGGCCGCGATCTCCACCAGGCCAGTGAGTCGCAGCGCCAGGAGGGTGGCGAGCGCGAGCGCTCCACTGCCGATCCAGCCCGTGGCGAACCACCAGCGTGGAACGAGGAAGGGACCAGTCATCATCGCTGTGCCGAGGGCCAGGACGAGGAGGCTCCAGCGCTGCCAGTCGGGGGAGCGGAGGACAGCGAGGAGCGCCGCACCGCACCCTCCGGCGAAGAGCGCCAGCGCGATCCCGGTCGACCAGGTGCGCCGGGAGGACAGTGCTGCGAGCACGAGTCCCAGCGCGCACCAGACGAGCGGGGCCAGCACCGGCTCGGGATGTCGGGCAGCGGCGAGGGCGAGCGAGAGACCAGCGAACGCGGCGGGAACAGCTGCCGGTTCGGTGCTCGCCCTCGCCCGTTTCCCGCTCCACCGGAGGAGGAGCGCCAGCAGGCTCGCCAGTACGGCGAGGACTGCGAGCGCGGCAGCTTCCTCGCTCGGTGCGGTCGTGCGGGAAAGCCAGCCGATCGTGCCGAGGGCGAGTGCGCCGTGGATCGCGAGCAGCGCTCGCAGCCCTGGTCGTGGCGCCGTCCCGGCTACGACGAGCGACGGGAAGCCAGCGATCCACGGTGCAGCGAGGAGAAGCGCTGGTCGACCGCCGCTCTCCAGCCAGGTCACGAGGAGCGGGATGCCGAGCGCGAGCGGTGCCAGTGGCAGCCACTCCCAGGCGACCGGATCGCTCGGCCGGCGGAGGCCTGACCAGGCGAGCCCGCTCGCCACAGCGACGGTTGCGGTGACCCAGAACGGGACGAGTGTGCGGGGGACGACTCCGAGCAAGAGTGGCAGAAGCGCGATCAGTGCGAGGGAGAGTGCGGCAGCCAAGAGGAAGCGGCGCTGCCAGGAGAGTGCCAGCGCGACGAGCGCGAGGTTGGTCGTCCCGGCGAGCGCAGCCGCCTGGAGCGTGACCGGTGCCGGCCGTGCGGCGAGGAGGCTCCAGCCCGTCGCCGCGGTGAGCGCCACGAGCAGCACGAGGTGGCCCTCGCTCCGGCGCTGCGGAGCGAGGGCGACGAGCCAGAGGAGCGCCAGACTCGCGAACTGCCCGGCCGCCAAAGTGATCCAACGGGCCAGGATCGGCGAGGGAAAGAGCAAGAGGGCGCTGGCGAGCGCGACGAGTTCGCCGATGACGAAAATACCTAGGAGAAGCCAGGTCGCCCACTGCGCGAGCGCGACGCGAGATGGTTTGGGGGAAACAGATCGGGGAATCGACACGGTCTCCGCTGCTCGTGCGGTGCCAGTTCTGGGTTGCCACACCGGGGGCCGGGACACTGCCGCGGCCGGCGGAGCGGGAGCGGTCGGTCGGTCAGCTGGCGGAGCGCTCGTCACTGGTTCTGCGGGAAGGTGGGATGGTGGCGGTGGCTCGCGAATGCCGCGTTGGGCGAGCTGGGCTTCCAGCCAGGCGAGACGCTGCTCGAGCTGGGCGATCCGATCAGCAGGATCCTGGCCTGGCAGTCGGGAAAACTGCCATGTTCGCACCTCACCGTCGGACGGGAGAGCGCCGTTGGCGG
>NZ_JBRBZA010000040.1:0-62166 GCF_053493975.1 Thermomicrobium sp. | reverse complement strand
ATGACGATCGATCTCGGTTTCGCCTGGATGACGCTCCCGAGTGGCCGCCGACTGAGTATCGTCGATGTTCCCGGGCATGAGCGCTTCATCAAAAATATGCTCGCCGGAGTCGGCGGTTTCGATGCTGCCCTCCTCGTGATCGCCGCCGACGAGGGTCCGATGCCGCAAACGCGAGAGCATCTGGCCATCCTCGACTTGCTCGAGATCAGGCACGGTCTCGTCGCGGTGACGAAGATCGATCTCGTCGACGCCGACTGGCTCGAGCTCGTCGTCGTCGAAATCGAGGAACTCTTGCGCGACACTGCTCTCGCCGGCGCACCGATCGTTCCAGTCTCGGCCGTGACTGGTTACGGTCTCGATGAGGTCGCGCGCGTGATCGACCAGGTGCTCGATGAGGTCCCCCCTCATGCGAGCAGCGGAAAGCCACGGTTGGCGATCGATCGCGTGTTTACCGTCGCAGGCTTCGGCACGGTCGTCACCGGCACGCTGCGGGACGGCGAACTGGAAGTGGGCCAGGAGGTCGAAATCCTCCCCCGCGGCCTTCGCGCACGCGTGCGCGGCTTGCAGAGTCATCGGACGCGGGTCGATCGGGCTCTACCAGGATCACGCACCGCGGTCAATCTGAGTGGCGTCGAAGTCGAGGACCTGGCACGCGGCGACGTTCTCACCCTCCCTGGCTGGCTCCGACCGACGATGCTCCTCGACGCCCGCTTGCGCATGCTGCCCGATGCCCCGGAGCCGCTCGAGCAGAACGACGAGGTCGACTTCTTCATCGGAGCGAGCGAGACGCTCGCCCGCGTGACGCTTCTCGACACCGAACGACTCGAACCGGGCATGGTCGGCTGGGTTCAACTGCGTCTTCAGGAGCCGGTCGTTGCCGTGCGCGGCGACCGGTTCATCATTCGCCGCCCCTCGCCGAGCGCGACACTCGGAGGCGGCATCATCATCGATACGGCCCCGCGCCGACATCGCCGCTTCCGACCAGACGTTTTGCGCGCTCTCGAGCTTCTCGCCTCCGGCTCCCCCGAGGCGCTGGTGCTTCATGTCTTGGAACGCGGTATCGCCGAGTGGCGTGATGTGCTCCAACGGACGAATCTCGACGAGACGACCGCCACGAGGGCTCTCGCCCAACTGATCCAACAAGGGCGGGTCGTCTGCCTGGAGGATGCGGGAAGCACCTCGAACCTGGCGAGCGCACTAGCTGAACGCGGGGTACTGGAGCGGATCACTGCCCAGTTACTCGACCTTCTCCGCGACTATCACGCCCGCTATCCCCTTCGGCGCGGGCTTCCACGTGAAATGGCACGGAGCCGCCTCGGGCTCGCGCCCCGTCACTTCGAACTCCTCATCCACTGGCTCGCGCAGGCCGGCACTGTCGTCCAGGACGACGACGTGCTGCGTCTGCCCGGGCATCGGATCCAACTGAGCGAGGAGCAAGAGACTCGAGCGCGCGCGTACGAAGCTGCTTTGCTGCGTGAGCCGTTCTCACCGCCGTCTCCCAGCGAGTACGGTATCGAGCCGGAACTCGTCCAAGCGCTCGCTGACCTAGGACGCGTTGTCCGCGTCAATGACGAGGTCGTCTTCGCGCCGACTGCTTGGGCGGAAATCACCGAGCGAGTGCTCGCACTGATCGATACCCATGGCAGTGTGACGCTCGCTCAAGTGCGCGATGCACTCGGGACGAGTCGCAAGTACGCGCAGGCACTCCTCGAGTACCTCGACCAACAGCGGGTTACCAGACGGATCGGTGACGCTCGTGTCCGCTATGCGTGAGCTGACCGGTGACGCGATTTTCCTTTCCCCGCACTTCGATGACGTTCCTCTCTCGTGCGGCGGAACAGTCGCCTTCGTCGCCGAGAGCGGACGCAAACCCGTCATTCTCACGCTCTTCGGTGGCGAGCCATCAGGCCCCCTCAGCCCCTTCGCGCAGCAACAGCATCGGTGGCGGAACATGGACGATCGAACGGCTGTCCGACTGCGGCGCGAGGAAGAGCGTGCGGCTGCTACCGAACTCGGGGCAGTGGCACACTGGTTCGATGTCCCGGACGCGATTTACCGCGATGCCCGTTATACCTCGGACGAGGAACTCTTTGGCCCCATCCACCCTGACGATCTGGTACTGGTCGATGAGCTCCTCGATCTCGTCGAAGAGATGATCCGCTCCTGCGTCGACCCTCCGGCGATCTTCGTTCCCCTCGCTCTCGGCAATCATGTCGATCACCAAATCGCTCGTCTGATCGGTTCACGCTTGGTCGAACGAGGTCTTTCAGTCTGGGCCTACGAGGATCAACCGTACAGCGCCACACCTCGCGGCCAGGCCGAACGCGACCGCGCAATTCAGCGTTGGACAGTCGGCCCACCGTGGCTCGTGTTTCTCTCGGAGGAACTCTTCCAGCGACGCCTACGGGCGATCGATCAGTATCGAAGCCAGGTCGCTTTCGTCTTTCGCGACCTCGGCCCATTCGATCGAGTTCTCCGGTCGTATGCGCTGGAGGTCGGACGAGGCAAGCTCGCCGAGCGTTTCTGGGAACTCCAGCCACTTGCCAGCGTCGAGAGAGTGCACGAACGACGGAGAGACGAACAGTCCTGAGTGCTCGTCGGCGAGCGCCAACGATCGCTCGCCGACACGCTTCCCGCCTCACTGTTCTCTATCGAAATCACGATAGTGACGAGCGGAAAAGATCCTGGTGGAGCAGACCTCGATCGCGCTGTACCCACTGCCGGTAGTGCGAACCGATGTTTCCCATCTCCACCTGCCAGCCAGGCGGGTTCGCAGGCGTGAACGTCAGACAGCGCCGTTCGAAACACTGGACGAGGACGTCCTGCAGCACACCCCCGACCGGGATCCTCACCCAGTACGGCTCAGTGATCGGATAACCGACAACAGCGACCCACGGCGAGAACAATGGCTCCTCGCGCAGTCGGTGTCCGGCCCAAACCATCCCACGTTGCTCGAGCCAGTCCGCGAAGAGAGAAGCCACCCCGTGGCCGGTTTCGGCAGAGACCGCCCCGTACCTCACTCCATAGCGAGCCAATGCCGCATCGTGCACGACCGTCCCATCGGGAAGAAGGCGTGCCGTGACAGGTTCGTCGGGCGGCCCAGAGGGGGCAGCGAGCAGTGTTCCCAGCAAGGCATACGTGACGGGATTACCCGGATCACCCGCGACCGCGATCGCCGCTGGCTTCCGCTGGACGTACGCCTCGTCACCGATTTGCTGCCGGCCCGTCAGGAGTTCCCAGGCCAACCGGCCACCAGTCACCCGCCAACGCGCGTCGACAGCACGGTCGGGATCAGTCAGTTCCATCCGACCTTTTTCGTGATAACGGACCAGACGCTGCCCTCCGGGTGCATCGGAGTAGGCTTCCCGCTCGACCGGGCCCAACGCTGGGCCCCAAAGCCAGGTTCGCGTTACGAGCCCTCGTGCGACCGGATCGTCCGTCCGGCGCCACCACCAGTCGAACAAGCGCTCGGCGTCGGCTGGCCCGGTGAACCGATCGAGTTTCGTCCAGCCGTAGTCGAGGAGCTTGGCCGCGTCGTCGTACCAGGCGGCGAGGGTCGAACCAGTCAGGACCACGATCGCTGTCTTGCCTGCCCGCTCGGCTACCTCGATCAAGCAGAGACCCGCATCGTCGGTCCAACCGGTCTTCCCACCGATGACCCCAGGGTAGCGGTCAGGCAGTCGATTGGTGTGCCGCCACGAGAATCCTTCACCGCGATAGCTCGCCGCACCGAATATCTCGACGAAGACCGGATCGGCGAGCGCGACGCGCGTGAGCCGCGCCAGATCGTAGGCACTGCTGACATGGCCAGGTTCGTCCAAACCATGAGGATTGCGAAAAGAGGTCGCTTCCAGACCCAGCTCGACTGCCTTCGCGTTCATCCAGGTGACGAAGCGCTGGCGAGCAGCTGGATCCTCTGCAGCAGGACTTCCGCCAACCGCCCGCGCGATCGCCATCGCGGCATCGTTCCCGCTGCGCAGCAGCAGACCATACAGCAGCGTCCGTAGGGTCACGACTTGTCCAGCCCTCAACCCGGCTGACGACTCGCCGATCAAGTCCTCCGGCACGATCGTCACCGACTGATCCAACGCACCCCGCTCGAGCGCGACCACCGCGGTCATCACCTTGGTCAAGCTGGCGATCGCGACTGGTTGGCGAGCCGCTCGCTCAGCGACGATCCGGCCCGTTTCGGCGTCCATGATGATCCAATGCTGGGCAACGACGTCCGGTACCGAGTCCGCCTCGACAGGCACCGGGATGACGAGCATGACGACGAGAAGACCGAGCACGCAGCAAACGATCCGCCCGGACACCGTTTTCCCCTTCCTCATCGGTTCCGCGCATCGCACCGCCCACAGTTTCCGGGAAAAAGACGAGTCGGAACAAGTGGCGATGGCCTTTTCGAGGGGCGAGGACACGGGTTGCACTGTAGCCCTCCCGTACCCCGCTGTTCCACCGCGATGCGAGATCTGCGAAGAGCAGGGACGCCTTTTACGGTACTCGCCGGGACAGCAACACGCATACCGGCACGTTCGCGCGCGCTCGGCACCCGGCTTTGTCAGGGAGTGCACCAACGCTGCGGCGTGGCGCAGTGCAGGGTGAATACTCCGACACGGTCCGTGTTCACCTGAAAACACTCTCGAACCCGGGTAACCCTTCAAGAGGCATCCCGAACCTGGTCTGGATCAAAAAAGAAACAGTACCCACTCAGCCCAAAGCAGGAACGCTCATGGCCTCATCGTGCTCGAGTCCTCGAGCAGCCTGGGGATCCCGCTGCAGCCTTCTTCGCCGACTGATCGGTCACGCTGCCTCTCCTGCTCGGCAACGCGCCTGCAGCCCGCTCGGGATGTGCTCGAGCCGTTCTCACCGGCCGCCGGGAAACCGGTAGGACTGCATCCATCCAGCATGCTGAGCGGCTCTCACGCTTCGAGCGGCGTCAGAGCGAGGCGATCCAGTTCGGCCAAGACGTTAGCCATCTCGATCGCCACGAGCGCTGCTTCTGCTCCCTTGTTCCCCATCTTGGTTCCCGCACGCTCGACCGCCTGCTCGATGGTGTCGGTCGTCAGCACCCCGAAGACAACGGGGACATTGGTCTGCAACGCCACCTGCGCGATTCCCTTGGAAACCTCAGCCGCCACATAGTCGAAATGCGGCGTGGCTCCTCGGATGACGGCGCCCAAACAGATGACAGCATGATACCGGCGCGATTCGGCCAAACGCTTGGCGACGAGCGGAATCTCGAACGAACCGGGAACCCAGACGACCTCGATCGCTTGGGCCTCGACGTCATGACGCACCAGCGCATCGACCGCACCATGGAGCAATTGCCGCGAAATGAACTCGTTGAACCGACTGACGACGATGGCGAAACGTCGGCCGCGTCCGGTCAATTTCCCCTCGACCACACGGATCGCCTGACCATTGAGCGACATCATCGCGTGCCTCCTCCTGTTTCGTCTCCCACCGCCGCCAGTTCTTCCAGCAATACCAGGTGACCGAGCTTGTCGCGCTTGGTCCGCAAGTAGCGGTGATTGTGAACCGTCGGGGGCAGTTCCAGCGGTACTCGCTCGACGACTTCGAAACCGAGCTCCTCGAGTGCTGCGATTTTGCGGGGATTGTTCGTCAAAAGTCGCAAGCGTTCGATACCGAGATCGCGCAGGATGATCGCAGCCTCCCGATAATCGCGCAGATCGGCCGGGAAACCGAGGTGCAGGTTCGCCTCTACGGTATCCAATCCCATGTCCTGCAGGTGATACGCCCGCAACTTGTTGAGCAGACCGATTCCCCGCCCCTCTTGACGCAGATAGATGACGACGCCGCGTCCTGCTGCGGCGATGCGGGCCAGCGCTGCTTCCAACTGGGGACCACAATCGCAGCGCTCCGAACCGAAGACATCGCCGGTCAAACACTCCGAATGCAAGCGGACGAGCACCGGCTCGTCCCCACCGACATCCCCGTGCACGAGTGCCAGATCGATTTGGTCTCCGCCGAGTCGGCGATAAGCCCGTAGCTGGAACCGTCCGTAGCGCGTCGGCAGCGTCGTCTCAGCGACGCACTGCGCGGGACGCTCGTGAACCAGCCGATAGGCAATGAGATCAGCCACATGAACGAGCGGAATATCGTGTTCCGCAGCGAAACGCTCGAGTTCCGGCAAGCGCGCCATCGTCCCGTCGGCGCTCATGATCTCACAGACGACTGCGACTGGGTACAAACCTGCCAGTCGAGCCAAGTCGACCGACGCTTCGGTTTGACCGTCACGCTCGAGCACCCCTCCGGGCCGAGCACGCAGTGGGAACACATGGCCTGGCATCACGAAATCGGCCAGCGTCGCCGAAGGGTCAGCGAGCTTGCGGATCGTCACCGACCGATCGTATGCCGAGATGCCGGTTGCCACGCCCTCACGTGCCTCGACGGAGATCGTGAAGGCCGTTCCGAAGCGTGACCCGTTCGTTCCGGGCGGAACCATCAGGGGAAGACCCAAGCGATCCACCCACTCCGCTGCCATCGGCACGCAGATGAGTCCCCGCGCCTCGCGAGCCATGAAGTTGACCGCTTCCGGCGTACAGAACTGCGCTGCGATCGCGAGATCACCCTCGTTCTCCCGATCGGCATCGTCGACGATGATGACGAAACGTCCAGCACGAAAGGCCTCGATCGCCCTTTCGACTCGTGCGAAGCGTGTCACGACTCGACCTCCGTTCGCGGACTGACGAATCCAGCCCGGTGCAACGACTCGAGAGACAGAGCACCGCTCGCACCGCGCGCGAGAAACTGCTCGACATACTTGGCGACGATGTCCACCTCCAGATTGACCATCGCACCGGGTCGCTTCCGCGGCAACGTGATGTGCTCCTGCGTATAGGCAACCAGGGAAACCTCGAACTCGCTCGGGAACCGACGCTGCACGGTCAAACTCGCGCCATCGACCGCGATGAATCCTCGTTCGACGACGTACCGCATCGCCTCCGCTGGAGCAGCGATGCGGACGATGAGAGCCGAGCCATCCCGATACATGGTGACGATCCGGCCAACCGTGTCCACGTGACCTTGCACGTAATGTCCACCGAACCGACCACCGACCGGTAGCGCCCGCTCCAGATTGACGAGGTCACCGACCGCGATCCTGCCGAGCGTCGATCGGCGCACCGTCACCGGCTGCAACTCCACCTGGAAACTGTCCGGAGCGAGATCGGTCACGGTAAGACAGACGCCGTCGACCGCGATGCTGTCCCCGAGCCTGGTTCCCTCCACGACGGTGCAACAGCCGATACGCAAGCGAAGCCCACCACCGCTGACCGGTTGGATCGCGAGCACACGACCGATTTCCTCGACGATGCCGGTAAACATCATGCCCCCTCAGGCACCCAAATCGGACGCAATCGCCCCTCGATCACGAGATCGTCCCCCATCTGCCGGATACGAACGCCAATGAGTCGAGGAGCCTCTTCCATGCGTGCCACGCCCTCACCAGCAAACGGAACCGGTGCAGCGGCCCCACCGACCAACACTGGTGCGATGAACGCCACGACCGCATCGGCCAATCCCTGATCGAACAGACTGCCGAGGACTCGACCGCCCCCTTCGACGAGAACCCGGTTGATGCCTCGTTCCGCAAGTACCCGGAGTGCAGCAGCCAAATCGACGCGACCGCAACGGAGAGGAACGAACGCCAACTCGGCTCCTGACTTCCACAAAGCTGCGACCCGCTCCGGCGGTGCAGCCTCGGTGGTGATCACGAGCGTGCGTGCGGGCAGGCGACGGTCCAGCAAGCGAGCCGATGGTGGCGTTCGTGCTCGCGTATCGATCACCACCCGGAGCGGCGAGTGCGGTCCACCATCGCCGGCATCGCGCGGCTCGAGACGAGTCGTCAACTCCGGATCGTCAGCCAAGACCGTCTCGATCCCGACCAGAATGGCGTCGTGCCGATCCCGCAATTGGTGCGCGTAGCGGCGCGCCTCTGGACCGGTGATCCATTTCGAGTGACCGGTGCGGGTGGCGATGTGACCGTCGAGCGTCATCGCATACTTGAGCGTGACCTCTGGCAGCCCCTCGCGCAAGCGCTTCAGGTAGCCGGCATTCACCTCAGCTGCGGCTTCAGCCTCGATCCCGACCGTCACGTCGATCCCAGCCTGGCGCAGGATCGCGAACCCTCGTCCAGCCACTGCCGGGAAGGGGTCGAGAATAGCAGCGACGACACGCCGGATACCGGCGTGAACGATGGCATCGACACAGGGCGGCGTTCTTCCGTAGTGCGCACACGGCTCCAACGTGACGTAGAGCGTCGCCCCACGGGCTCGCTCCCCCGCTCGCTGGAGCGCCACGACTTCCGCATGCGGCCCTCCCGGCGGCTGAGTGCATCCCTCGCCGACCACTTCGCCGTCACGCACGATCACCGCACCCACTGCCGGGTTCGGAGCGACCCGCCCTTGCGCCCGTCGAGCGAGGGCGATCGCCCGCTGCATCCAGTACCGATCCGTGTCGAGTTCCCGCATCACCCTCGCCCATGACGAAGAACCCGGGTGGCAATGCCCCCGGGTTCAGGTTCGGTCGAAGCTCTTCGTTGACCGGTATCGACGACCGGAGCAACGACCTTCTCCCATCCGGACTATACCGTCGGCCCCGGAATTGGCGCTGTCGGCGCCTCACCGGATCCTGCGACCAATGGCCGCTCGCGGGCTTTACCGCCGGTCGGGAATTGGCGCTCCGTGCGCCTCACCCTGCCCCGAAGGTCTTGCACGAACCAGTCTACGCCATGCTCAGCTTGCTGTCAACTCAGCATTCACTGCACTTTTCGAGACCGGTCCTGCGCTGCCGGGCGAGAGCGATCCACGGTCCAAACGATCGAGCCACCGCTCAGCCCAACGAGCCGCCCAATAGCCGCACAGACCGTGAACGCCGCCCCCCGGTGGTGTCGCCGCACTGCACAAGAACACGGCTGGATCGGACGTCCGATACGGCGGCCACGGCCAAAAGGTCGGCCGTGTGAAGAGTTGATCGAGCGTCGGCCAACCGCCAGTCAGATCACCCCCGACCAGATTCGGGTTGGTGCGCTCGAGTTCGCGGGGCGTCCACGCTCGGCGAGCGACGATCCGCTCCCGAAAGCCCGGTGCGAAACGCTCCACTTGCTGTTCGATCGCCTGTGTCGCGTCACCCTCCCATGCCGGCGGCACGTGGCAGTACGCCCAAACGACGTCGAAATCTTGAGACACGCGACTCGGATCAGCGCGAGCGGGCTGCACGAGGATCGCGAACGGTTGCGGTGGCATGCGTCCACCGGCCACTGCCTCCAAAGCTGCCGCGATCTCCTCCCAGCGTCCACCGAGATGGACAGTGGCCGCGAGCGTACACTCTGGTGCGCGCCACGGGATTGTCCCGCGAATCACCCAGTCGATCTTGAACACACCCGGTCCCGGGCGGAAGCGCGCGAGTTGCCAGCGATAGGCTGAAGTGAAGCGTGCGCCGGCGATCCGGAGAACCATCCGCGGACTGACGTCCAGGATAAGGGCGCGAGACGGTGGGAGATCTTCGAGTCGCTCCACTGGCACACCATACCGTACCGAGCCACCGAGCTGTTCGAGTTCACGCACCAGCGCTTCCGCCAAACGCTCCGTACCCCCCGCGAGCAGCGGCCAGCCGACGAGGTGCCCGCACCCGGCGAGAATCGCCCCGAACGCCGCGGAGGGTGGTCGACCGAGTGGCAACGTGCTATGCGCCGCGAGACCAGCGAACAATGCCCGTGCTCGTTCCCCAGCGAAGTGCTCGATCACTGTCCGCGCCGAGCGTACTCCTTCCCGCGCGAAGCGCAGGATTTCCGCGAGCCGCAGACCAGTTCCCGGAAAACGCACCACACCTGGAAGGGGGGAGAGGAGTGCCGCGAGCAACGCCGATCCGCTCGCGAGCCACGGCCTCATCAGTGCTCGATATCTGGCCGCATCCGGACCCAACTGCGCAGCGGTCCGCTCGAGATCACGCCAGAGCAGTACCGCTGTTCCGTCATCGAACGGATGGGCCAGCGCAGCCGGTGACCAGCGCCAGGGGAGGCGGTCGATCACCCCAATGCTTCGAAAGAACGGCGATGCGTGCGCCAGCGGCAAGACGGACGCGCAATGGTCGTGGAGACAGCCGGGAACGATGCTCCGATCGGTACGTAGCCCCCAACCAGACCGTTGCGCCCGCTCTAGCACCAGAACGCGGCGACCATTCCGGGCCAAGGCCAGAGCCGCTCCCAATCCGTTCGGCCCGGCCCCAACGACGACTGCGTCCCAGGCTTCGCGCACGCTCGCTCGCTTTCCAGCCTCAGGCAGAGCTTTCCTCTTCCCCTTCAGCTTGGGCTCGCGCGACCGATTCCACCATCGCGACGAAAGCCGCCTCCGGTCGAGCTCCCTCGAATTCCAGCGACTCGTCGATCACGACCTTGGGAACAGCGAAGACACGATACCGCTGAGCGATGTGCGGAAACTCGCTCACCTCGATCACGTCCGCGGTCACCTTCTCGCTCTCGATCGCCATCATGTGCGCCAACCTGGCGACACCTGGGCAGTATGGACACGTAGGAGTCACGAAGACCTTGATGTGAACCGGCTGTGCGAGTTTGGCGAGTGTCTCCCGGCTCAATGGGGAGAGCTCGGTCGTTCCCCGCGAGACATCGATGATGTCCTCGATCAGCGTCGCGAACTCGTAGCCAGCCGGTACCCCGATGAAGCGGAGCGTCCCCTTGTTCTGCCCCTTCAGAATGATCGCCGGGATCTCTTCGACACCCGCCTCCCGTGCTTTCGCTGCTTCCTGCAAGAGGTCGTACATTTCCAGCGTGATCTTTTCGGACAGTGCAGCGACCTCTTCGAGGAGTTGGTTCGTCTCGCGGCAGGTCGCACACTCGTAGCCCGGAATACGGATCTGGGTCACGCGCTGCGTGAAAAGCTGGATAAGTACCGGGTCTCGCAGTCGTTCGGCGAAGACATTACGCAAGTACTCCTGATCGGCTGGCGAAAGAATCGGCATCGACTACCCCTTTCCAGTACGGAGTGACCCTGTGCGAAGCGTAACCGATGGTCACTGCTCGTGCCAGGCCGATGGATCAGGCGATGATCTGAGGCCATTCGCCAGCGCACCCCGCCCTCGTCCATGGACCATACGCGGTGCGCCTCGATGGTCCTCAGTCCCACGAGCCCGCTACACCTCGATGACTCGACCGCATCGGGAGACATCTCGTTTCTACGCTGGTTTAGGTATCGTTCCCCATCAACGACGAGCTCGAGGCCCGCTTCCGACCACCGAGGCATGAGGCTCTTCGCCGTACTCGGCTCGCGTCGTCGACCTTCGCCTCGCGGGAAGGCACAACGCTGAAACTGGGAGTTCGCTTCGAGCCCGACTCAGGGTGAAAACGACCGATTTCCGCGAGGACCATCGCTGCGCGGGAAGTCGAACGCGGCACAGGGAGAGGCCAGCAGGCAACTGGTCGCTATGCTAGCATGGCGTGTGGGAGACCAGTATGGGACGCTTGCTCATCGGAACCTCGTCCTGGACCGATCACGAAGGCTTCTATCCCGCAGGCATCGACCCCCGCGAGCGCCTGCGTTTCTACGCACGCTATTTCCCGATCGTCGAGGTGAACTCGACCTATTACGCGATTCCCTCGCGTCGCGTCGTCCAAGGTTGGGTCGAACGCACCCCACCCGGATTCGTCTTCGACGTCAAGCCACCTCGGCAGTTGACCGCTACTCCGGAGCAGCCGGGCGGAGAGGCACCGGTTCCCGACGCAGATATCGCGCACCGCTTTCTCGATGCCATCGAGCCGTTAATCACCGCGGGAAAACTCGGCGCGATCACTTTCCAGTTTCCTCCCTCCTATCGCAACACGGAAGAGCATCGCGAGTACCTACGGCTTCTTCCCGAACTCTTCCCGAAGCTCCCGCTGTCCGTTGAATTCCGCCGCCGCGATTGGTTGGACGCTCGCCATGCGCAAGCCACGCTCGAACTCCTCCGCGAGACGGGTCTCAGCTATACGATGGTCGACGAACCGCAAGTCGGGATCGGCTGTGTTCCCCCCATCTACGCGGTCACGAATCCTCGTCTCGCAGTGGTTCGCTTCCACGGGCGCAACGCGGAGACCTGGTACCGGTTCACCGGCAAGACCGGCGAGCGTTTCAACTGGGAGTACCGCCGGGAAGAACTCGAAGAGTGGCGTCCCAAGCTGCTCCGGGCTGCGGCCGAAGCACAGGAGGTTCACGTCTTTTTCAATACCAACTACGGAAACCAGGGACCACGCAACGCGGTACTCCTGATGGATCTCCTCGGCATCGAGCATCCGCCGCTGCCGGGGATCGGCTGAATGTCAGCGCACCTGCAGGCGATACTGCAGAAGGAAGTTCCAGAGCGCATCGGCAGCTGCGGAGGGCGTTCGGCCAGCCCGGCGCACCAGCGACCACCAGCGCCGAACCGGAAATCCCTGGACATCCAGCACGATGAGCCGCCCAGTTTCCACCTCGAGCCCGATCGCATCGCGTGGCATGACCGCGATACCGAGATCAGCTGCCACCGCTTGCTTGATCGCACCGTTGCTGCGCAGTTCCATCGCCACACGAAGGGAAAGTCCCGCTTCGGCGAAGATCCGTTCCATGTCCGCGCGCGTGCCCGACCCGATCTCGCGTACGAGAAACGGCTCGCGCGCGATCTCATCGAGCGGGATCTGGTGACGACGAGCGAGGTGATGGCGAGGAGAAGCGATCACGACCAGCTCGTTGGGCAGAAATTGCTCGATCTCCAGGTCTTGCGGGTCCTCGATGAGTCCCATGATAGCCACATCGGCATCGCCTGCCAACAAACGTTGCTGAACAGCGAACCGGTTGAGCACATCGAGCGAGAGCTCGACCCCGGGATAGGCCCGATGGAACGCACCGAGTGCCTTCGGCACCACATAGATGCCGGCGGTGGTACTAGCGGCGACCCGCACCTGCCCACGTTGCGCACAGCGTAGCTCGTGCACAGCCGCTAGCGCCTCGTCCAGAAGATCCAACAGTCGCTCGGCATAGGGGAGAAGCTGTCGCCCCGCTTCGGTCAGCTCCACACCGCGACCGGTGCGCTGAAACAAGGGAACGCCCAGCACCTGTTCGAGCGACTTGATCTGTGCAGAGACAGCCGGTTGACTGATGACCAGGTCTTCGGCAGCACGCGAAAAACTCCGATGCCGTGCCACGGATCGGAACACCTGGAGCTGCCGGAGACTCACATCCATATAGCTTCCTCCTATACCGCTCATCACAAAGTACTATTGGTAATTATATGCCAATATCGCTATGCTGTGAAGCAGGAGAGCCGAATCGTCGGCGAACGACCGATGCGGGAGGTACCTATGCCTCGGTTGTCGCGTCAGTGGGTCATGACTCGCCAGTACACCGCTCAGTCCCTCATCACGCTCGCAAAAGCTCCCCTCACCGTAGTATCGCGCTGATCCGCTCGGGCACAGCGAGACCCCGCGTGCGCGAGAACCACCACCCCTTCGCCCAGCGTGGATCGCTCGCGACACGCTCAGCATCGTCGGCTCGTCAGTCACGAGACCAGTGAAGGGAGGATTCATTATGTGGTCGCTACCGCAAACTGTGACTGATCCGAACGAACTCCGCGAAACGCCACTCCTTCCCCCTGGGTATCGCGTTCCCGCCTCGCGCTGGATGCACCCGAGCACGCGGCTACGTCAGCTCCTCGAAACCCTCCCTTACGTGTTCGCCCCTGGTGTCTATGACCCTCACGGCGCGCAACTCGTCATGTACTACGGGTTTCCAGCTGTCTACTTCAGCGGCTATTCCTTCGCGATCGGCCACCTGGGCACAACGGATATGGATCTGTATTCCAGCGTGGAGATCGCCGATGCTGCACGCCGCATCGTCGCCGGGCTCCGCAAGTTCCAGCTCACGATGGCCGTCGGCGATCCGGAGAAGGGCCTACCCCCGAAGCATCTCCATATTCCACCGGTCGTCGCTGACATGGACACCGGGTACGGCAATATCTTCAACGTCCAGCGCACCACCGAGCTCTATGTGACCGCGGGCGTCGCTGGCGCCCATATCGAGGATCAGGTGATGCCGAAGCGCTGCGGCCACATCGCCGGCAAGGCGCTTATCCCAGCACAAGAAATGGTCGGTAAGCTGAAGATGATGCGGGCAGTGGCCGACGATCTCGGGAATCCCGATTTCGTCATCATCGCGCGCACCGATGCCGTTTCCGCCGTCGATGCGCCGGAAGCCAAGCGCGGTCTGCCCTTAGCGATCGAGCGCGCCCTGCGCTACCTCGACAGTGGAGTCCCCGATCTGGTTTGGTGCGAGTTCCCGACCTCGGAGCGAGGGCCACTCGAGACGTTCGTCGAGGAAGTCCGCAAGCGCTTCCCGGATGCTCGGTTCGCCTTCAACTGGTCGAGCTCGTTCAAGTGGTTCACTGACCCGAATCCGATCAGCTTCCGCGAACTCGGTGAGATGGGCGTGCGGTTCATCTTCATCACGCTGGCGGCGCAACACGCGATGGGACTCGGCTTCAGCGAGCTGCTCCAGGATCTGGCAGCACGCCAGGAGCGAGCCTACATCGACCTGCAAAAGCGCGAGTGGGCCGAAGGCACCGACTTCCCCACCCGGAGCCACCACTTCTTCTCCGGTGTTCCCTACCACCACCTCTTGGGGCAGGTTTACGACGCGCCTCGGCTGGGAACGCAATTCGAAGAGGAGTTGCCGGAAGAAGCAGTCGTCTGAGTCGGTCTCCTGCCGGGATGCAGGGTTTCCTGACTCTGTATCCCGGCTTTTCTTCGTTACACTAGGGGCGACACTGTGGTGCCATCATCGGGTGAGGGAGGTCTTGCTATGAATGACGTGCGGATCGTGGGACGCATGACTGCGGAGTTCGCCGAGATCCTCACCGAACCAGCTCTCGAGTTCGTCGCCAGTCTCCATCGAGAGTTCAACGTCCGCCGCAAGCAGCTGCTCGAACGACGAGCCGAACGCCAACGGGCGATCGATGCCGGCCACTTTCCCGATTTTCTCCCCGAAACTGCTCACATTCGTCAAAGCGAGTGGCGGGTTGCGCCCGCTCCCCCTGATCTGGAGGATCGGCGCGTCGAGATTACCGGGCCAGTCGATCGCAAGATGATGATCAACGCCCTCAACTCCGGTGCGCGCGTCTTCATGGCGGACTTCGAAGATGCACTCTCGCCGACTTGGGAAAATGTGGTGCAAGGCCAGATCAATCTCCGCGATGCCGTCCGGCGAACCATCAGTTTCGAGAGCCCGGACGGCAGAGTCTATCGTCTCGCCGACAAGACGGCGACGCTCGTCGTCCGCCCACGCGGCTGGCATCTCGTCGAACGTCATGTCCTGGTCGATGGAGAGCCGATCTCGGCGAGTCTCTTCGACTTCGGTCTGTACTTTTTCCACAATGCTCAGGAGCTGCTCGCCAGGAACACTGGGCCATACTTCTACTTGCCCAAACTGGAGAGTCACCTGGAAGCGCGCCTCTGGAACGACGTCTTCAACTTCGCCCAGGATCGTCTCGGCATTCCGCGGGGAACGATTCGAGCGACCGTCCTCATCGAGACGATCTTAGCTGCCTTCGAGATGGATGAGATCCTCTGGGAATTGCGTGACCATGCTGCTGGACTCAATGCTGGCCGGTGGGACTACATCTTCAGTGTCATCAAGAAGTTCCGCCGGCACCGAGAGTTCCTCCTCCCTGATCGGGCACAGGTCACGATGACCGTGCCCTTCATGCGAGCGTACACCGAACTCTTGGTGCGGACGTGTCACCGCCGTGGTGCACACGCCATCGGCGGAATGGCTGCCTTCATCCCCAGCCGACGCGATCCCCAAGTCAACGAGATCGCCTTAGCGAAGGTTCGCGAGGACAAGGAACGGGAAGCCACCGACGGCTTCGACGGCACGTGGGTCGCGCACCCCGACCTCGTCCCCGTCGCGCTGGAAGTCTTCGATCGCGTCCTGGGCGAGCGGCCCCATCAGAAGCATCGCCTTCGCGAGGACGTGCAGGTGACGGCGCGCGACTTACTGGATGTGCGTGTCCCGGGAGGACGGATTACCGAGGGAGGACTCCGGAACAACGTCAGTGTCGCGCTGCAGTACCTCGACAGCTGGCTGCGTGGCCAAGGCGCCGCAGCCATCTTCAATCTGATGGAGGATACGGCGACTGCCGAAATCGCGCGCGCGCAGCTCTGGCAGTGGCGCGTCCATTGCGCTCAACTCGACGATGGTCGACCCGTCACGGCCGAGTTGTACGCCCAGATCCGTGACGAGGAACTCTCCAAGCTCGGCGGCGAGGGAACCGGTCGGCTCAAGGAAGCACGCGAGATCCTCGATCGACTGGTGCTCGAGGACGAGTTCACCGACTTTCTCACCTACCTGGCGTACGAGTACATCGATTGAACGGCAGTCACCCGAAACCGAAGGAGGGTGAGAGCGAAGGAGCTCGTTCGACGAACTCCTTCGCTCTCGTGCAGTGTCACGCTATCAGGAACTGCTGCGGGTCTCACCGCGCCGAGACTGGAACGCGCATGCCATCGGAATCGGACGGCAAAACGCGACGCTCCAGTCAGGAGTGGAAACCGATGCGGTCACTACCGGTCTCCGCTGCGCTCGTGTCACGCAACTCGAGCAGCTCGGTCGGGAACTCGCCCCTCACCTCGATCTGCTCGAGGAGCCTCAGGATTAGCCGCCAATACCGTTGCCGCCCGGGGACCAGATCGGCGAGCGATACGGCTTCCCCTGAACGAGTGGGTTCGACTCCCGATTCGCTCGACCACAGAACCAGTGCTTCCACGGATAGTCGCTCCTGCTCGAGTAATTCGAGTAGACCGCGAACCGAAACAGCGAGCAATGCTGCGACTTCACGTGGATCAGGTTCGACGGCCACGAGCGGCTCGTGACGGAGCCACAGATACAGGTACTGAACTTCCCGATCGCAGACGTTCGCCTGCGTCGCTTCTGACCAGCGTGTTCCGAGCCACTGGACACTGCTCGGTTCGAAGGCGCAGCCCAACTCCTCGCGCACCTCGCGCGCGATCGCGGCGAGCACGCTCGGAGCGAGGGGTCGACCAGGAACGAACTCGCCCGCCTGGAAATGACCACCGACGCTCACGTCGACACGCCCCGGCATGGTGTCCTTGGTGAGACTCCGACGCTGGAGGAGCACGCGGAGGCCATCCGGGGACGACCACGCGATCCAGAGGTGGAAAGCCGGATGCCAGAGCCCGTTTCGGTGAACCAGCCAGCGAGCCGCCGTTTCACCAGTCAGTTCTCCGTTCGAGGTCAGGATGTCGAAGATCTCGTTTTGCGGATCGGTCGTCTCTCGCCCGTACTGCATCGATGGCACACTCCAAGGCTGTATTCAGCCGCTGCGATGGTACTCTGTGCAGCGCGCGAAAGGAGGAACGATGGAAGCGAAGCCGCCGATCGATCTGACCGATTTCCAACGCGTCGATTTGCGCATCGGCCGAATCGTGGGCGTGGAGGACTTCCCGGAGGCGCGCAGACCATCGTATAAGCTCACGATCGATTTCGGACCGCTCGGGCTCAAACGTTCCTCGGCGGCCATCCGGCCTTGGTACGAGCCAGCTGACCTCATCGGTCGGCTCGTGGTCGCTGTCGTGAATCTCCCAGTCCGGCGGGTCGCGGGATTCCCCTCGGAAGTGCTGGTGCTGGGCGCTATCCAGCCGGACGGTCGCGTCATATTGCTCCAGCCGGACCATCCGACTGACCCAGGCAACCCGATCGCGTAGTTGATGACCGCCCCTCGCTCTCGAGGACTGCGCGTCCAGCCCGGCCCAGTGGGCGAGCGGGTAAAGGTCGTCGGAACGAGAACCCAGCTGGTGTGGTATAAATTAGAGCGATGGATTGAAACCATTGTTTGGCAAGTTCGGACAAGATTGGAGCGCTTTGATGAAGCAGGCACCACGCACACGTTGGCTCGGCCTCGCCTCGCTCGCCCTCGGTCTTGCCATGATCATCGTCGACGCTACCATCGTCAACGTCGCCATCCCCAGTATCATCGACGATCTGGGCATTCAGTTGACTGATGCCGAATGGGTCAATACTGTCTACTCGCTCGTCTTCGCAGCCCTCCTCGTAACGGTCGGTCGTTTCGGTGATCTTTTCGGACGCAAAAGGATCTACCTTGGCGGACTGGCCCTCTTCGTCGGCGCGAGTCTCCTGTGCGCGAGCGCCCCGACGGGAAGTCTCCTGATCGCTGCTCGCGCGCTGCAAGGTGTTGGCGCAGCCTGCATTCTCCCCTCGACGCTCTCGAGCGTCAACGCGATGTTCCGCGGTCGTGAGCGCGCGATCGCCTTCGGGATCTGGGGCTCAGTGATCGGCGGTATGGCAGCGCTCGGCCCGTTGGTGGGTGGCTGGTTGACCACCGACTTTTCGTGGCGTTGGGCATTTTACATCAACTTGCCGATCGGTCTTCTCGCGGGCACCGTTGCGTTCCTCACCGTGCCGGAGACGCGTGATCCCTCGGCCTCGCGGGGAATCGATCCGGTGGGGATCGTGACGAGTGCGATCGGCTTTGCAGCTCTCGTCTTCGGCCTGATCGAAGGCCAGCGTTACGGCTGGTGGCGCCCAACGGAGACCTTCCGGATCGGCTCATGGGAATGGCCTCTCGCCTCGCTGTCGCCCGTGCCGCTGGCGTTGGTCGTCGCAGCGGTTCTCCTCCCCTTCTTCGCTCTTTACGAACTGCGCCGCGTCGCAGCGAAACGTCCGGTCCTCCTCGACCTTCGCTTGTTTCGGTATCGCTCGTTCCGCTGGGGAAATGTCGCCGCCCTGATCGTGAGCCTCGGCGAGTTCGGGATCATCTTCGTTCTCCCGCTCTACCTTCAAGGCGTTCTCGGGTACACCGCTCTCCAGACCGGCCTGGTTCTTTTGGCCACGGCCATCGGCGCCTTCCTCGGTGGACCAGCGGCAGCCAACCTGGCCCAACGATTCGGCGCTCGCCAAGTTGTCCGCGCTGGCATGCTGCTCGAGGCAGCCGGTCTCGTGCTCCTCACCCCCTTCCTGACTCCTGACACGACTGGTTGGCGACTCGCTCCAGCACTGTTTCTCTACGGCCTTGGGGTCGGACTCGCGACTGCCCAACTCACGTCCGTCATTCTCGCCGAGATACCGACCGCACAGTCCGGGCAAGCGTCCGGAACACAAAGCACCACGCGCCAGGTCGGTGCGGCGCTGGGCATCGCTATCCTGGGTGCAGTTCTCGCAGCCGGCTTAGTCAATGGAACCGAAGCACGCCTCACCGAGCAGCTCGGCCTACCTGCACAGCAGGCAGCACAACTCGCGCGTGCCACCAAGCAGTCAGCCGGGCAGATCCTCGTGCAGTTGCGGGCACAACCCGGGAGTCAGGAGATCGTGCGGGCGATCGAGGACGCCTTCACCGACGCCGCCCGGCGCACCGCTTTCGTCGCTGCTGCGTTCATCGCGGTGGGGCTCGTGGCCAGCTGGCTCATCCCCGATATCCGCCCAGAGCGCGGACCGACTGCGGTGAGCGAGCCAGCAACTGCCGAGTCTCGCCCGACAGTTTGAGAGGCTCAGCGAGCGAATGAAACGAGAACCAAGAGCACGAGGCCCAGTGCAACGCGGTAAAGGATGAAGATCCCTGTACTGAACCGCTGCAGAAAGCGCAGCAGGAAAGCGATGGCGAGAAAGCCGGTGATCGCTGCGCTGATAACACCCGCAAAAAAGACGATTCGTTCTTCGGCAGGGAGACCAGTCCGCATGAGTTCCAGCATCTCGAGCAATCCTGCCCCAGCGATCGCCGGAATGCCCAGGATGAAGGAAAACCGCGCCGCTGCCGGGCGCGTGAAACCGAGAAAGAGGCTCGCGGTGATAGTACTGCCAGAGCGGGAAACACCTGGGAGGAGGGCCAACGCTTGGGCAAGGCCAACGACCACCCCATCCCGTAGGCCGAGTTCGTGGAGCGCCCGACGTCGACTCCCGGCGCGTTCAGCCAACCAGAGAAAAACGCCGAGCACGATCAGGAGAACACTCGTCAGCATAATCGCCGTATCGCCTCCGCCACCGGAATGAAAGTACCGATCGATGACATCATTGAGGAAGAAGCCTGCGACACCTGCTGGAACCGATCCGATGATCACAGCCCAGCCCAAGCGCGAGGCAGGTTCCTCGAGTAGACGGAGCCGGATGATCCCCGCGAGCCATCCTCGACCGATCTGGATCAAGTCACGCCAGAAGTAGGCCAGAACTCCCGACAGCGTCCCGAGGTGTAGCGCCACGTTGAAGGCCAGTCCCGGTTCAGGCCAATCGAAGAGCCATGGTACCACGATGAGGTGCGCGGAACTACTGATAGGGAGGAACTCGGTCATTCCTTGAACGATCCCGAGAACGATCGCCTGCCAAACGTTCATAAACGCGCTACTTCCTCCGATTCAGCTCGCCGAATCGCGACCCAATCCAGCTGGAGCTTCGACCAATAGAGCAAACCGAGCAGCGTAATGGGGAAATAGAGTGCGGCGTGCAACACGATCGCGTAGGAGAAGGCGATCGCTCGAGGGACGTCGGCTAAACCAGCGAGGACGAGCAGGACACCCGCCTCGAACGGTCCAACGTAGCCAGGCGACGAGGGGATCAAGGTGGCCAGGTTGGCGACTGCAGTGGTCAGAAGGACGAGCGCGACAGAGAGGTCGAGTCCGAATGCACGGGCGACCGCCGCATACATAGTAGCCTCAGCCACCCAAGCGAGAACGGAGAGCCCGGCTACACGTGTCAGCGCGGCACTGTTGCGGAACACGGCAACGCCCTGAAATCCCGATTCGACCAAACGCTCGGCCCGCTGGCGCACTCCTCGAGGTGCCAAACGCACGATCCAATACAGGAATCGGACTACTCTTCCCGAGCGAGCGCTCACCACCAATAGACCGAATGTCGGGACAAAGATCACTGTAGCGACGAACGCTACGTGACGCAGGGGCGAGTTCAGCGCTACCACCGATGTCGCCGCCAGGATGAACACGAGCATCGTCAGACCATCCAGCAGGCGCTCGAGTACGATCGTCGCTAACGTCGCTGTCTTGCTCACACCGAACTGACGGCTGACTGCATAGGCTCTCACCACCTCACCGGTCCGAAACGGCAGAACATTATTCGCCATGTAGCCGACGGCCACGGCCGGAAAGAGCTGCCGCCAAGTCAACCGCCGAACCGGCGCAAGCAGTGTGGCCCAACGGAATGCCCGTATCACCACACCGCAAAAATAGACTGCGATCGCCGGGAGAAGCCACCAGTAATCAGCGGCCCGGAGTGCTGCTCCGAGAGCCGGAAAATCTTGTCCCCGGAGGGCCAGGCCGAGAAAGACGAGACTGACGATGATGCCGAGTACGACTCGCCGCACGTTCGCGCCTTTTCTCTCACGGCGCCTGCGCGCCGGACGTGCAGTATAGCAGCCTTGCCTTTCGCCGATGACACCCGAGAGCACTGCACGCGAGGTTTTCCTCTCTCGCCTCGAAGACGAGCACTGCCAGGATGCCCCGAACCGGCATCTAAGACCAGAACGATTCGTTTCGAGCCAGGCGAAGCGAAAAATGGCCGAGCAACGAGCCCTGCTGGCGAGAGGAAGCACTCGCCTTGCCACGCTGTCGAAGGCCTGAGTCTCGACTTCACCCTCCGGCGGGACGATCCGATCCCCCAGCAGCCCAAGACCGCGCGACCAGTTCTCGCGCTACCCTTGCTCACTCTCCGATGGCGAAATACTTGAACGCCTCGGCCAACAGCATCTCCTCGCTGCCGGGCCAGCCGCGTCGCCGGGCCTCCGCCGCCGTGTCCTGCGCCCAGAGCCGCAGCATCGGCTCGGGATCCCAGTCTCCCAGCTGACTCCGGTGCGCTTTCAGGGCCGCGAGCTTCTGTTCGAAGAACGGCGTGATGTCCACGAAGACATCCGGTTCCCGTGCACCGGCCAAATAGACATGCGAGACGATGTGCGGCTCCAAACCTTCCGCGGCCAACTCCGGAAACGTCAGGCGATCACGCGCACTCGGATACACTGCCGCCAAGGTCGCTTCCCCGACCGCGATGTGATCCGGATGCTGAATGTACGACTGTCCAAAGTACCGTGTGGTCGGGTCTTGGCAGATGACCGCACTGGGACGGAACCGCCGGATCAGGCGAACGATGTCCCGGCGCAGCCCGAGATCGGGGATTACTTCGGCATCGCGGTAACGCAAAAATTCGACATGCTCCACCCCGAGAATCCGCGCTGCCTCACGCTGTTCCGCTTCACGGAGCGCAGCCAGGCGCTCCGGAGTCATGGTCGGATCGTTGCTTCCTTTGTCTCCGCTCGTCACCACGGCATAGATGATCTGGCTACCCTCGCTGGCCCAACGCGCCACGGTCCCAGCGCAGATGAACTCGGCGTCATCGGGATGCGCCATAACGACGAGTACGCTCTCGGGTCGCTCCGGTACCCGCACCACTCCGATCTCCCTTCACTGCTTCATCATGTCCGGGTATCGCTCCATCGGCCACAGCGGCCGAGCAGGTTCCTGCCCCTCCATCCCTGTCTCCAGCCACTCGAGGTATCGCCGCGCACTTTGCCGGAACGGTCCCCAATCCATCCCCAGACAGTCCGTTGGATACTGTTCCATCCGTGCGAGCCCGCGCGCCAACACTGCTCGTGCTCCGACTCGATTCCCACGCTGGGCATGATACAGTCCGACCACCACTTGAATGAGTCCCCGGTAGAACTCGCGCAGCGAGCCCTCGGTCGCCCGCCAGACATGCTCCAGCATCTCGTGACAGCCGAAGAGGTCTCCCGCTTGGTAGAGCTCGCCGGCGACTCGCCATGCGTCCGGTGACGGTCGGCGGCGGACGTTCTCGTCTGGTTCCGTCACGGACAGCCCTCACCTTCGTTCGAGCGGCATGACCGATCCTGCTGGAGCAGATACTCCCACGCAGCGAGGAGCTGCGTATCCGATCGAATTTGCTCGGCAGTCAATGTCTCGCCACGCCGAGGGACGATCGCGGCATCTTCGGAGCCAGGAACGACCGCGATATCCGGTTCGATGCCATTGCGCCAAATCACCCGACCATTCGGGGTCACCCACACTTGTTTTCCGATGAGCAGAGCCGATCCATCCTGGAGGCGGAAATTGACGAGCACGGTTCCCGTCCCGAAAGTCCGCTCGCCGACGATGGCCGCACGTCGATGATCCTGCAAAGCTGCAGCGACTATTTCGGCTGCGGAAGCCGTTTCCCGATCCACGAGGACGACGAGCGGCAGTGCCACGGGCCGTGCGTCCGGCTTCGTGCGGTAGACCGTTTCGTTCCCATTGCGATCGCGCGGGCGCAGCACGACTGTATCCGGTGGCAGGAAGAGGCCGGCCAAATCCACCGCTTGGTCGACCAAGCCACCCGGATTGCCCCGCAGGTCGAGAATCACCCCGCGTACACCGGCTGCTGTCAACTCGCTGAGTCCCTGCCGGGCATCTTCTGCGGTTCCGGCCGCGAAGGAACTCACCCGCAGGAGACCGACTCGTTCGGGAAGCACCGCCCAGCGAACGCCGGAGAAGCGCACCTTCGACCGTACGAGCCTGACTTCGATGGGAGAAGGCTCGCCAACCCGCTGCAGCACCAGCGTGACCACCGTGCCTTCCGGCCCGCGGACGTGTTGCACCACACCATTCAGACCGAGTTCGGAAACCGGGATTCCGTCGACTGCCAGCAACACGTCTCCCGGCTGGATTCCAGCGCGAGCAGCTGGTGAATTCGCGAAGACATCACGCACGACGATCGTGTTGTCTCGCTCGGTGATCTCGATCCCGACACCCGAATACTCGCCAGAGAGTCGTTCGCCGTGCTGAACCAGTTCCTCCGCCGTGAGATACCGCGTATGTCCATCGTCGCCGACCGCATCGGCCAGCCCACGCAAGGCACCGGCAAGCAAGCGCCGATCGTCGAGAGCCGCCGGATCGACGTAATGCTCGTGCAGGAGCGACCATGCCTCACTGAAAACCGCCACTGGAGTCGGAATCGCTGCCGCCGTTGCCGTCGGCGCGCCCGGTTGTTGCCACTCTTGCCCGATCGAAAATCCTGCCAAGAACAGCGCCAGCGAGAGGAGGACCCACGGCCCTTGCGAGACCCTACTGTTTTTCTTGTTTTTCTTGGGCGTCGTTTCCGTTCGCACCGTTCGCCTCCCGCTCGAGGGCACACTCGTCAGCGGTAAGCATAGTCCTCCCGAGTCACGCGGAGGCTGCCCACTCGTCAGTCGCGTTCGCGGCGTTCGGCTCGCAAGAGATCGAGCGTTTCCACGGCGTGTCGCAGATGCGGGATGACGATGCTCCCACCCACCATCAACGCGACTTGCATCGCATCGTAGAGTTCGGCATCCGACCAGCCGAGCGCGACACAGCGGTCGAGGTGATAATCGACGCAGTCGTTGCACCGCAGGACGAGCGAAGCGACCAGACCGAGGAGTTCCTTGGTCCGTGCATCCAACGCCCCGTCTCGGTAGGTCGCACTGTCCAGTGCGAAAAAGCGGCTGATTTCCCGATGGCCGATCTCGCTAATGCGCTCGTTCATCCGCGCCCGATAGGCGCGGAACTGTTCGAGGCGATTCTGCTCGGTCATCGTCCCGTCTCCTCTCTCAGCCCGCATCTTTCTTGGTGGCACGAGCGTACCAGCCGCGCGTGGACAACGATTTGAGGAGAAAACCCCACATCGCCACCGCAGGGGATCGATTGGCCTGTCCGGAAACAGGGTGTCGACGCGCATAGACTCTCATTGGAGGTACGTCCTCGGAAGAAGAGGCTCGACCCCGCGCCACAAGCGTGCACCCTCTTCCCTACTCTTGCTCTCGTGGCCGTATCGTTCATGTCGCATGTAGTCTCACCTACGATCCCGAACGATTCACCGTTCGGGTCGTCTCACGATGAGAACGAAGCATGCGGAGAACGCTCGCGCGGTCGACCGAGCGATCCACTTTTCTCGGCGCCAGCGCACGAGAACACTGAACCTGGACCGATCACGCTCACCAGCCAACGGAGCGAGGCGATGGCAATACTCTCATCGAGGCACGAATGCGAACATCGTGCCGAGCGCTCGCTTCTCGATCCAGCCAGGCGGAACAATTCACACGGTCTTCACTGCCTCCACCAACCGCTTCAGCGTCTCCTTCGCATCGCCGAAGAGCATGCGCGTCTGCGGCATGTGAAACAGCTCGTTCTCCACTCCAGCAAATCCTGGACGCATGCTCCGCTTGAGCACGATCACATTCTTGGCCTGATCGGCATTGAGGATCGGCATGCCGTAGAGCGGACTGGACGGATCGGTGCGAGCAGCCGGATTGACCACGTCGTTCGCCCCGACCACGAGCGCAACATCGGCTCGTTGGAACTCCTCGTTGATCTGCTCCATCTCGTACAACTTGTCGTAGGGGATATTCGCCTCCGCCAACAAGACGTTCATGTGACCAGGCATCCGACCAGCCACTGGATGGATGGCGAACTTGACCTCGACACCACGCTTCTCCAGCTCATTGGCAAGTTCCGCCAACTCGTGCTGCGCCTGCGCCACCGCGAGTCCGTAGCCGGGCACGATGATCACCAAATTGGCGTAGGCAAGCAGCACAGCGGTATCCTCGACCGTCGTCTCGCGGATCGGCTTCGCCTCGGCTACTGCAACACCGGCCGCTCGCGCCCGATAGGCACCGAACAGCACGTTGGCCAACGATCGGTTCATGGCACGGCTCATCAGGATGGTCAAAAGCGAGCCCGAGGCTCCGACCAATGCACCAGCAACCACGAGGATCTGGTTCTCTAGCACGAACCCAGCCGCCGCAGCCGCCAGACCGGTCAGCGAGTTCAAAACAGAGATGACGACGGGCATGTCGGCGCCACCGACCGGTAAGACCAGCAGGATGCCGAAGAGCAACGCCAGTCCGAACATGATCCACACACTGGCCGACGAACCGGCGAACCCCAGCAACCAGGTCCACATCGCCACGATTCCTGCGACGACAGCGATATTCAATGGAATTTGCAAGGGGAAGCGCACCGGGCGACCGGTCATCAATTCCTGCAACTTGAGAAAGGCGATCACACTTCCGGTAAAAGCCACCGAACCGACCGTCGTCCCGAAGGCGACCGACACACGCTCCCCCGCAGTGACCACTCCACTTGCGACGAAGCGATCGAACTCGGCGACGGCTACGAGTGCCGCAGTCGCGCCTCCCATTCCGTTGAAGAGCGCGACCATCTGCGGCATCGCCGTCATGGGAACGACGCGCGCCAGGTAGATCGACCCCGCAGCACCGACGACAGTCCCGATCAGCATGACGGCGATATTGGCCGGCCGCCAATGAATGTGCGGATCGAGCAGTGTGACAGCCACCGCCACGAGCAGCCCCACCGCAACGAATTGGTTACCGGAACGCGCCGTGCGCGGGGAACTCAGTCGCTTGAGACCGAGGATGATGACGACTGCACAGGCGAGATAGACCAGATCGATGACAGCATCACGCAGGTTCTCGATCACCGCTGCCCCACCACTTCCTTCTCAGGCGTCTTCGCCGTTAGTCGCTCCCCCGCCTGGTGAGTAGCTGGCTCCTTCTTCTTGAACATCTCCAGCATCCGGTCTGTCACGACGATGCCGCCGAACAAGTTTCCGGCACCGAAAAGACAACCGAGAAATCCCAGAAGCAAGGTCAACGGGTTGTCGGCTGTCCCAGCCACCAGAATCCCGCCGAGCAAGACGATTCCGTGAATCGCGTTCGTTCCGGACATGAGCGGTGTGTGCAGAAGCGTCGGAACCCGCGAGATCACCTCGAAACCGAGAAAGATGGTCAAGACGAGAACATAAACATAGAGCCCGAGCAGGAGTTCTTGGTTCACCGTACTTCCTCCTTGATCTCCTTCAGTCGCTCGAGCGTCGGACCGTGCAAGATCGTCCCGTCCTTCGTGAGAACGACACCGCGCGTGATCTCGTCCTCCAGATTCCAGACGAACTCGCCCTTCGGCGCAAGGTGCTCGAGCAACGTCGCCACATTGCGGGCGTACATTTGGCTGGCCGTATAGGCCATCTCGCTCGGGAGATTCAGTGGCCCCATGATCGTGACGCCATAGCGGACAACCGTCTCTCCCGGCACCGTGAGCTCACAATTCCCACCCATCTCAGCCGCGAGATCGACGATGACCGAGCGCGGTCGCATCTCGCGAACCGTCGTCTCTCGGATCAAAAGAGGAGCCCGCCGACCCGGGACGAGAGCAGTCGTGATGACGACATCAGCTTCCAAGCAATGGCGATGAATCAACTCCTGTTCCCGCCGCAGATGCTCCTCTGCAAGTTCCTTGGCGTAACCGCCGACTTCCTCGGTCGTGACATCCAGTTCGAGAAACTTGGCACCCAGGCTCTCGACTTGCTCCTTCACCACCGGTCGTGTATCGAAGGCCTCTACCAGCGCACCGAGCCGGCGTGCCGTCGCGATCGCCTGCAATCCCGCAACGCCAGCACCCAGCACCAGGACCTTGGCCGGACGGATCGTTCCCGCCGCCGTCATCATCAAAGGGAAAAACTTGGGAAGCTCATTCGCAGCCAAAAGCACGGCCTTGTATCCAGCGACCGTACTCATCGAAGACAACGCATCCATCGGCTGTGCCCGGGTAATCCGCGGAATCGTGTCCATGCTGACCGCAACCACGCCACGTTCCGCCAGAACCGCAACGAGTTCAGGCGCGATGAGCGGTTGCAGAAACGCGATGATCACGTGACCCGGTTGCAACAACTCGATCTCTTCCGGTAACGGACGCTGCACCTTGATGATGACCGAAGCGCGCCGGTAGAGATCGCCCGGCTCAGCAACGATCTCCGCTCCCGCCTGCCGATACTCCTCGTCCGGGAAGCCGGCAGCCAAGCCAGCTTCCTGCTCGACGATGACGCGGAAACCGCGTTTCCGGTACCGTGCAACTGTCTCCGGAGTCGCCGCTACCCGTCGCTCGCGGGGCGCACGCTCACGGGGAACACCGATTACCAGTTCGGAACCGCTCGCTGCCTGCTGCACCACCGCCGCCCTTTCATGGAGCATGCTCTGCTCGTTCCGCCACCGTTTGCTATCCGCCGACTTTCACTCCGAGAGCCCAACGTCGATCGGCGTGTCACCGTAACTCTAGTCATGGGCTTCACGAGCAGTCAAGCAATTCTCGGACGAACACTCGCGACGCCTTGGCGTCGCGCAACGGATCCGCCCTGATACGACAGGGCCGATGCGCATGCCATGCCGCAGTCATGTACCAGTACCAGCGTCGATTGACTCGAAACGGGATCGCATTGCTTTCACCGCTTGCGCATCCACCGGTCCAGCACGCATACTCCGGTCCGCCTCGGAAACCGACACGTCTGGCACGAGTGGCGCGAACGAAAGGAGAACCGTGGGGATGAGCGAGTGGGTCTGGGCACTCGTCCGCTGGGTTCATCTCGTGGCCATGGCCTTGTGGCTCGGGGGACAACTTTTCCTCTTCCTCGTTGTGCGCCCAGTGTTGCGGTCACAGCTCGATCGTCCGACGCAGACCCAACTCACCGCTGCCTTCGGTCGACGCTATTCTCCGCTCGCATGGATCAGCTTGATCGTCGCGATCCTGACCGGCTTTGCGATCGGCGAGCATCGCGGCGTAGCCTGGAGCGCTCTCCTGTCGTTCCGCAGCACGTATGGGACACTTCTCACGACGAAAATGACGCTCGTCGGACTGATTCTCCTGTTGACCCTTTTTCATGGGCGATCGATCGGTCCGCGGCTCACCGAACTCGCCGGCTCAGCTGACCTCCGTGATCGTCAACGCTACCGCCAACTGCTCGCTCTTTCTGTCCTGATCTCGGCCGCGAATCTCCTGCTCACGCTTCTGGTCGTTTTGCTCTCAGCGCGCCTAGTCGCTTAGCCCCACGGTGCAGGGACGATGCGCAGCATCATCCCGTCGAAGTATCCCCAGGACCGCAGGAACTCCTCCCATCCGAAGGAGCGATATTGACCATCGCCCGGATCGACGACGTAGACCCGCTCTTGGTCGTAGCCGTAGACGACGACGGCATGTTCCTGCGGAACCAGGACGAACTGTTCGCCCTCGAACTCGCCGATCGAGCGAGGCTGGACCGATGCCAGATTGGTCATCCACACGACTACCGGACGCCCCAAGGAGAGTTCCTCCTGAAGAACACGGGCATCTCCACGTGCGTACACCGCCTGCGCTCGGAAGCCGTATCGTTCCAGAATGGGGACGAACGGCTCCGCATAGACCCCATAGTCATCGGTGCCCCCGAAGGTACCGCTCATGTTCCCTCGAAAGCCCCGATGGGGGTTCGGGTGCGAGGGAAGGTTTTCGATGAAAACCCTTTCGGAAACGGGCTTGCCCCAATAGGCCGTGACCATGCTCACCGCGGCTGCTTCGCAGCTCAGCGGCAACGACTGCCGGTAGGCAGGCACACCCGCGAGACGTACTCCATCACCTCGTTCGCGCGGTGGGATCACCAATGTCTGCCCCGCCAGGAGACGATCCGGGTCGGTGATGCCGTTCGCTTTCACGAGCGTCGACAGTGGTACACCGAAGCGCACCGCGAGCGCACTGAGCGTGTCTCCCGGCTGAACGATGTATCGTCGCGCGATGCTGGACACAGTGGTATCCGTGGCCGTCTCAGGCATCCTCGGAATGACGAGTATCTGCCCGACCAAGATGCGATTCGGATCCGGGAGCCGGTTCGCTTGCCTGATCGACTCGACCGAAATGCCGTAACGTTGCGCGATGCTCGTCAGTGTCTCTCCCGGCCCCACGCGATGAACGCGCTCGCTGACCGACAGGGTCACCGGAATGCGCAGCACCGCCCCTGCGAGAATACGATCTGGATTCGACAGTTCGTTCGCGCGTACGAGCTCCGGTACCGATACGCCATAGCGAGCGGCGATCTGGCTCAGCGTCTCGCCAGGTTGAACGACGTGCAGGGTCGTTGCTCCGACCCGCTCCGCGGCGAGCGCGGCGAGGATCCCGAGTCCAGCCAGCCAGCGCCCACGCCCTGTCCAGGCTCGTGGCGGAGCGGAACGCCCGAACCGCACGAGCGGCTCAGGATCCTCGGCAGGAGCCAGTTCGAGTTGTAATCGGCGCCGCCACCTCTCGCGTTCTACATAACGCTCCACCAGGCCCACGGTCACCGCTCTCCCCTTTCCGCGACGGTGAACGGACACTGTGTACGTACACTATAGCGCAGGGCGCGCGAGGGAGCAAGAGAGACCTCCTGGTCCCCACGCAGCAAAAGCTGCGGCATCGTGCGGCTCGACATCGGATGAGACTGGTTTTCGGAAGATCCGGCCGCATCGCGGCCCGCAGCAGAACAGCGAGACGAGCCGGCTGTTCCGCGTCCCCCAAGTCAGCACGTGACGGTCATGCCCTGTCGCACGCACTGCAAACTGGGGCTCCCGTTGGGTCGATCGTGCCGACCTCATTTGAGGAGCCGCGATCGCCTCGGACCAGGAGAGCCGGAACGCTGCCCCGCCGCAGTCGGTGAACCCAGAAAATCTCCTGCTCGCCGCCGCACCGCGATGAACGGCGGTCCCGCAACCGCACTCGTTCATCTTTTGGGAGTCTCGCTCACCGTTCGCGAGCGCTCGAGCAGGCGAATGCCGGCCTCGCTGCCGACGACGACGAGATCCGCCATGTCCAAAAACAGTCCGTGGTCGACGACACCTGGGAGCATCTTGACCGTTCGGTCGAGCCACGCTGGATCGGCGATCGCACCGAACGCGACATCGAGAATGAGATTCCCGTTGTCGGAGCGAAACGGATGCCCCGTCGGACGGCAGCGCAGTGTCGGTTGACCCCCCAAATCCTCGAGCCACCGAGCGCACCAACGCCAGCCGAAGGGCACCACCTCGACCGGGAGCGGGCAACGCGCGCCCAGAGCTGCGACGAGCTTCGAGTCATCGACGACGATCACCAGGCGGCGAGCCAGGCGGGCGACCAACTTCTCGCGAACGAGCGCTCCGCCTCGCCCCTTGAGGAGACCGAGCGAGCGTTCCTCGACCTCGTCAGCACCGTCGATCGCCAGATCGATGCGATCGACCGAATCCGGATCGCGGAGTTCGATGCCTACCCGGCGAGCCAGGGCTGCCGTCCGTCGCGAGGTCGCGACCCCGATCAGCCGAAGCCCATCCTGCAGTCGCTCGCCGAGCGCACGCACCGCCAGCTCTGCAGTGGAACCGGAGCCGAGACCGACGATCATGCCGTCCTCGACGAGCGAGGCCGCAAAGCGTGCCGCTCGCTCTTTGGCGCGCTCGGTTCTCACGGTCAGATCCGTTCGGTGAGTTCGAGGGCAGCGGCCACGATGCGCTCGCTCGTCAACCCGTAGGCCCGCAACAAGTCGTCCGGGGCACCCGATTCGGCATAGCGATCATCCAGATCCACGAATCGCATCGGACACGGTTGAATCTGACCGACCACCATGGCGACGACGCTCCCCAGTCCCCCATAGTGCAGGTGCTCCTCGGCAACCACGATGCCGCGCGTCTCGCGCGCAGCGGCGATGACCGCATCGACATCGAGCGGGCGCACCGTAGCCATGTCGAGGACGCGCGCCTGTACACCGCGCGCAGCGAGTTCCTCCGCCGCATCGAGCGCGATCGCCACCATGAGCCCATTGGCGACGATCGTCACGTCGTTTCCTTCGCGCAGACGGAAGGCACGACCGATCACGAAGTCGACTGGTGGCTCGTAGATGACCGGCACGGGCGGTCGGCCCAAGCGCAGGTAGGTCGGCCCCTCCCATTCCAGCATCGCCCGCGTCGCAGCGCGCGTCGCATGCTCGTCAGCTGGCACCAAGACGGCCACGCCCGGCAGGGAGAGCGCCAGCGCGACATCTTCGATCCCCATCTGCGATGGCCCGTCCTCACCGATGCTGATACCCGCGTGACTTCCGACGAGCTTGACGTTGAGGCGTGGAAAGGCAACTCCCATGCGGATTTGATCGAACGCATTGCACAAGAGGAAACACGCGAAGCTCGCCGCGACCACGCGCTTTCCGCTGGCAGCCAGCCCAGAGGCCACCCCGATCAAGTTCGATTCCGCAATGCCGACATTGAAGAACCGCTCGGGAAACGCCTGGGCGAAATACTCGGTTCTCGTCGAGTTGCTCACATCACCGTCGACCACGACGAGATCAGGATAGACGCTCCCGAGATCACGCAGAGCTTCTCCAAAGGCATCCCGGGTCGCCTTTCCCATGCGTAAGCCAGCCCGCGTCCCGATGTTCATGCCAGTTCCTCCAGTGCTCGCTCCAGACGATCACGCGGTACTGCACGCCCATGCCAGGTAAAGTCCCGCTCGAGGAACGACACACCCTTCCCCTTCACGGTGTGCGCGATGACGCAAACCGGACCGTCTCGATAGGCGCGGGCGAACCGCAACACCTCGTGCACTGCTTCGAGATCGTGCCCGTTTACCTCTTCGACATGCCAGCCGAAGGCTCGCCATTTCATCGCATATTGGCGGGGGTCCGTGACCGCGGCCACCGGTCCAGTCTGTTGATAACCGTTGTGATCGACGATCGCCACCAGGTTCGAGACGCGCCAGTGGGCGGCCGCCATCGCTGCTTCCCAGACTTGGCCCTCTTCGATTTCCCCATCGCCGAGGAGCACGAACACGTGGTAGTCCCGACCATCCAGTCGTGCCGCCAGTGCATGCCCGAGTCCGATCGAAAGCCCCTGACCCAAACTGCCCGTCGAGGCCTCTACTCCCGGTAGGCGGCGCATGTTGGGATGCCCTTCCAGCGGGCTTCCCAGCTGGCGCAGGGTCCTCAAAAGATCCTTTGCGAAATAACCAGCTTCGGCGAGGACCGCGTACAGGATCGGCGCGGCATGCCCCTTGGAGAGAATGAAGCGGTCACGATCGGGCCAATCGGGCCGAGCTGGATCGTAACGCAGCAGACCACCGAAATAGAGAGCCACCATGATCTCGACGGCCGAAAGCGAGCTCGTCGGGTGCCCCGAACCCGCCTCGGTCGTCATGATCAAGACGGTACGGCGGAGTTGGTGTGCCAAACTCTCCAGCTGCTCGAGTCGTTCGGGCGTCAGTCGCATCTCGATTGCTGTCACTGTCTACCCCCTGCTCCCCGCAACCCGACACGGTCACGATTGTAGCCCGAACAGTCCATGGCGAATCCCGACCGAGCCCCCTGTCTCTGCTTGCTTCGCGTATGCTCGAGAACGCAGCGAATACTGAAGGCTCGTCCTTGGGTCCGCTGTTTGACATGCATAACGCCGAGACAGCGACAAAACGCCGCCACACGACCGATCCTCATCAGTCGGGAGTCACTTCCGTGACTTCCTCCCTCGTCCCGCTTGCCAGTCGTTTACGCATTTGCTAGAGTGGGCCTGACGCGAGTGATTGCGTCCGGACGCGGAGGCTCTGAAAATGCGCGAACGAACGCGACCCCTGCTCTGTTTCCTGTGCGCAGTGCTCCTCCTGACCCTTCTCCCCATGCCATCGGTGCGTGCCGCGAGCACGCTGACTGTCGGTGAGCCCGCCACGGTGATGGGAACACACGGTGACGGTCTCAACCTCCGCGAAGGGCCTGGCTACGACTTTCGGGTGATCGTCGTGATGCCGGAGGGCGCCACTGTTCGCGTGATCGGTGGGCCGCAGCGCGACGCTCGCGGCAATCTATGGTGGAACGTCCAGTGGGGTGAGAGATACGGGTGGGCGTTAGCGGATTACCTCGCACCAGCCGCTGACTGGAAGCTCCCGCCGAGCAGTCTCCAGCAGCAAGCCACGTTCCGCATCTACGCCCATAGCCTCGGCTTAGTGGGAGAGCGCACGGCGAACGGGCACATTATCCAACCCAATGACTTTTTCGTCACGCTTCCCTGTACCTGTGCACTCAGCTCGCGTGGTGGGCACGAGTTCCAGGTCCTCGTCGAATACAAGGGGCGGAGCTTGGTGCTCCCGGTGTGGGACGTCGGCCCATGGAACGTGGATGACGACTTCTGGAACCCACCCGATGTACGCCGTTGGAAAGGCCTGCCACAAGGCATCCCCGCTGCTCAGGCCGCGTATTTCCACGGGTACAACGGCGGCAAAGACGGTTGGGGTCGCACCGTCAGGAGCCCGGCCGCGATGGATATCGCCGACGGCGCCTTTGCCGCCCTCGGCATGACCCAATCCGACTGGGTCACCGTCACGTTCCTCTGGCTGGTCGAGGATCCGCCGTCGCCCCTCCCTGCTCCGCCACAAGGTTACGAGGAGATCGTCACCGTTCGCCCCGGTGAGCGCCCGCCGATCGATCCTGCAGATCCTGGTGACCCGTCTCGCTACGTCTACATGCCGGAAACGGGACACAACATCCCCGTCTTTCTCTACGCGGCCTGGCAGCAGGGAGGAGGCTGGCAGCGCTACGGGTTACCGATCAGCGAGTTCTTCCGCGAGGTCGGCATCGATGGTACCGTCCGATTCGTCCAGTATTTCGAACGCGCTGTGCTTCACTACCACCCAGCCTCGGGCGACGTGAGCGAACTTCCGGTCGGTTATTACGCCTCTGCGCCCTTCCATGCTTGGCAGCCGGTCGACCCGTTCCCCGACTCGACGGAACGGCTCTACTTTCGAGAAACGCGTCACTCGTTGAGCAACGGCTTCAAAGCGTATTGGTCTGCCAACGGGGGACGAGCGGTCTTCGGTCTGCCGATCACTGAAGAATTCCGGGTAGATCTTCCTGATGGTCGCTGGTATATCGCCCAACTGTTCGAGCGAGCGCGGCTGGAGTGGTGGCCGGACCGTGTCGGCCAACCAGACGAGATCACGCGTGGACGGATCGTTGCCGAAATCATCGCGACCCAGTGGCCCTAGCCGGGCGAAACGAGCACGGTGACGCGCAGCTCTTGCTCGCTTCCGTGCACGTCAGATATGCTGTCTGTCGAGTCTCGCGTCCCGGGCACTGTGACGATCGTCGATTGAGCCGAATCGACTCTTGAGGGCCCGGGCGGACGACGCCGGACCAAACGGCGTCGCCCGGGCTCGTTCGTTCATCATCGGCGGGGGCACGATGCGCCGAGGAGTACTTCTCCTCGTCATCGCGGGAGCAGTCAGCTTCATCGCCTGGTCCTTGCGGGATCCGGAGGTGATTGCTGGCACCCTCGAGCGCTTGTCTCCCCGTGTAGTGCTGGCTCTCTTGCTTCTGCTCAGCGCGAACGAGGCGATCAAAGCCGTTCGTTGGGCCTGGTATCTCCGGGTAGCGCAGCTTCCCCTTCGCTTCCGCGATAGCATCACCAGCTATCTGGCTGCTCAAACCGCGAGCGCCCTTCCTGGTGGTTCGATCCTCTCCGCCCGCCTCGCCGAAGAGCACGCAGAGGGTCGTATCGGCTTACGTCATACTGCTCCCCCACTCATTGCACAGGGTCTCGGAGACGTCTTCGCTGTCGCTCTCCTGGCGCTCGTCGGGATCGCTGCTTCCCCCCAGCCGAACGCGCAGCTCGTGGCACCGGTTGCAGCACTGACCCTCGCGTTCCTCCTGGTCGCGACCGCCCGCTCCGAGCGAGCTGGCACCGCCCTCGTCGACGTACTGCAACGCTGGCGCCTCACGCGACGACTCGTTCCACTCGAGGAAGACGCTCGTCGCACACTGGTCACCCTGCTGAATGGTCGTGCCCTCATTCCAGGAACCGTGACCAGTATCGCCTCCTCGCTATGTGCGGTCGCGATCCTGATCATGCTGGCCAATGCGTTGACGGTGCGTGGACTCGCACCGCTGGAGGGACTCTACGTGCACGGGATGTCGATGCTCGCGCACCTTCTCCTACCCGTTCCGAACGGCTTCGGCACGACGGAGATCAGTCTGGTCGGTCTCCTCAACTGGATCGGCATCGGATTCGGACGGGCGACTGCGATCGCCATCACCTATCGCGCTCTCGGGATCGGGTTCCGCACGTCGATCGGACTGGCCGTCCTGCTGCTTCGCTACCATCATCTCGTCCAACTGCGCTCACCGGCACGACCGGTCCCGACGACGCTACTCGACGTCGCATCGGAAGCCAGTGACTAGCACCCTTGTCTCGACGGTGGACAAACGGCGATCCGGTTGACGCTTTCCGTTGAGTGGCCCGCTGCGATGGGTTCATCGGAAGCGAGGCCGAATCCGTCCAACTGGTCACGCTTGTCGCCGCACATGGCAAGCGCATACAGTTGCGCCCGAAGTGTGGACAACGAGCGGAGCGAAACCGATGCGCCCCCTGCTCGTCGTGCTTCATGACCGCCCGCTGCAAAGTCTGCGTGCAGCCGCACGTTTCTGGGAGATCGCTCCCACCGAGAGCGCCGCGGAACTCACTGGTCTCCTCTATCCCATCCTTACAGACGCATGGCAGGTGGCGTTGGCACTGGAACGGCTGGGCGAACTCGCCGACGCTGCCGGTCGCATCCTCGCGGAGCGACGTCTTGCGCTCACCCCCAACGAGATCGCGCGAGCGCTCGGCCGAGACGAGGGAGCGACGATCGCGGTCCTCCGCCAACTCTACGTGGCCGGTCTACTGGCCAGCGAGCCATCCGGTGAGGGACCCCGCGTGTTCCTGCCCAACGAGGTCGCTCGCGTGATTCAGCGGCTGGAGCACGAGCGATCCGATCCGATCGGGCCGGATAGCCCCCTCCCCGCACTCTTCGCTCAGCTCACCGACCATGAGTTGCTCGAACTGGCTGAGCGATACGGCCTGGCGGTCATCCCCTCCGTCACCAGTCGAGATCAGGCTGTCGGGTACCTCGTCTCCCGGCTCGCCGACCCAACGGTTCTCCAACGTGTCTGCCGCGGGCTTTCGCCGCGTGCTCAGCAGCTGCTGACCCATCTCGAGAGTCGGCGTGCACCACTCCCCCTGAGTGAGCTCGTGCGCGATCGTCGCTGGACATTCGGCGAACTCCGTCGCGCCGTCATCGAACTTGCCCGCTGCGGACTGATTTGGCGGACAGGCGAGGGCAGTACGCGCTGTCTCATGGTTCTCCCGGCGTTGATCCTCGGTACGTCCTCCACACCGACTCTACAGCCGATCGACGCTGTCTCGGTCACCACTCAGGCTCCCTCCCACGCAGCGGTCCTCGACCTCCTGCTTCTCTTCGCGTGCTTGTTGCGCTCCGGAACAGCATGGCCGCGCGACAGCCGCCCCTCCCGGCCACTCGCAGCGGCGATCGCACACCAGCACTGGTTCTGGGAGGATGCACGCGACCCGCTCGTCTACTTGACCTTCCTTCGCCGATGTGCAGGATCGCTCGGCTTGCTCACGCCGCGAGGGGAACTCGCGCGTCCCCGTCTTGCAGCGTGGCTCGGTGCCTCGTTCGCGGAGCAACAGCGACGACTGTTTCGAGTCTGGAGCGCGACGGTCGACCCACGCGATCGGGAATTGCTGACCGCTTTGATCCGGCAACTCCGTTCCCTCCGGGTCGGTGCGTGGTACGAATGGAACGAAGTGGTTCGCGAAAGTCTCGCCGGCAGCACGGCATTCGAGCGAGAGGAAACGCACCTGCAAGAGTTGGAGTGGTTCGGCATCGTGCAGCGTGGGCGGACGCCTGCCGGCAGCCGAGCGATCCGCCTCACGCCCTGGGGAAGCTGGACACTGGGGATCCTGCGTTCCGCTCCCCACATCGACACACGCGCGCTCTTAGAGACCGAGAATGGTCTCAAACTCGAGCTCTCCACTCTCACCCCCCAAATCACATGGATCGCCTCGCTTCTGGGTACGCTCCAATCTTCTCGTCCTGTCCCGACGTGGCTTCTTGCAGCGCGCACGCTCCAGGACTTCGTCCGAATGGAACTCCGTTCAGGATGGTTCGCGCTCTCCCTCGCTGATCTTCCCGCCGCAGTCATCCAGCTCCTGGAACGCGCGCTCGGATCACCGCTCCCTGCCAGCTGGCGAGAGACCTTCCGCGCTTGGCTCGCGCACAGCAGACCGGCAATCGTTCGCCCGGCACTCGCGGTGCGCTTCACGAGCACGAGCGATCGTGACCAGGCCCGCGCGCTTCTCGAGAAAGTCGTCGAGTCGATCGACCCTCTCGACGACTTGACACTTCTCGTTTGGCTTCCCGAACCGAGGGCTCGCAGTGCCATCGAGACAGTGCTCCGAAAAGGCGGCTTCCTCGTCGAATTGCAGGATCCTGCCGGTACCAATCGTCCCACAAAGCGCTGAGCACCCCCGACACGCCACTTCATGACTGAGGGATTCCCGATGCACGCTCCTGCGCTGCACGCTCGGCTCTGATGAAGACGAGTGCTTGTGCAACTGCAGCGCTCGCATCACCAGCGACCACGTTGGCGAGCGAGCGTCCCTGCTCGTCGAACGCGACACAGGCGAATTCTCCACTCGAATAATCGATCACGAAGGACGCGCATTCCTTCGCCAGCTCCGCAAGAAGCCGCTCCAGGCTCGGAACCAGTATCTGTTCCTCGCCAGCAGCACGCTGCAGGCTCGTCACGAGTGTCACCGCGTGCGGATGCCCCTCCCGGTTCACGAGCCAGTCTCCGGGCTCCGGTTGGAGCCGTTTGCCGAGCCAGCGCGCGTACCGGACACAGATCGCAACGTACGCCTCGGATGGTCTCGTCATGCCACTAGCCTCCTCTCGAAACACAACAACCGTCGATGACTCCAAACTTCACCCTTGACACAGGATGCCGCGGCGAGCATCCTACGAGTGGGTTGTGAAGGCGCTCACAGACGGAGCGCCTTCGGTGCGAGTCCGCTGAGGCACCCTCGTCGCCTAGCGGTGCACGGGAAGGAATGGACCGAGAGCCTTGCTCGGGAAAGCGGAGGAGGCGAGATGACCCCAGCCGTCGTGACAGCGGAACAATGGCAACAGATTCAACAAACCCTCATATGGTTCTGGACCTTTCTCGGCTGCATCGTCGTGTTCGCTGCCAACCTGCTCGTCGCGTATGCGATCATTCCCTCCCTCGTCTCGACACGCGATCTCCCCGCGAAGGTAGCAGCGATTCGTCCTGTCCTCTTTGCGCTCGCCGCGATCTTTCTCGTTGCTGCTCTCTTCGCCTTCGTGAACATCGTCAACGGAATTCAAGTCCTCTACGAGATTTGGCCACAGCGCTGGATTTGAGCCCAGGCAGAACCGGCCTGGTCGACCGCGAGTCGAGCTCGAGTCGAGCTGAAGAATGGAGTCAGTGAGATGCGGTACTTCCGGTTGATCTTGTTCGTCTTGATCGTGCTCGTGGTCATGGCTATTCCGCTTGCTCTCGTGCTCGCGCGGAGTTACTTCCTCGCCCCCACCGCACAGCCAGTCAAGGCTCAGCCGATCCAGTTCCCGCATACGGTACATGTCCAAGCGCTCGGCATGGAGTGCACGTACTGTCACCAGCATGCGACGACGTCCGCCCACGCGGGGCTGCCCGCCCTCGAGCTCTGTATGCAATGCCACAAAATTATCCCGGCCCAGGGCCGTCCAGAGCTGGAAAAACTCGTTGCCGCCTTCCAACAGAACCAGCCGATTCTCTGGAACAAGGTCCACCAACTCCCCGACCACTCGCACTTCGTTCACTCGGTCCACTTGAGCTTCGGCTTCCAGTGTTCGACCTGCCACGGTGATGTCGGCGCCATGGGCAAGCCCGGAGTGAAGCAGGTCCGGGATCTCCGCATGGGTGACTGCATTACCTGCCATCAGCAGAACGGCGCACGGATCGACTGCTCCGTGTGCCACTACTGATGCGAACAGACGGCTCGACGACGATGTGGGGAGGCTGACGTTGGAGAAGAGCATGCGGCGAAGAGATTTCCTCAAGGTGGCCGCAACCTCAGCAACCGGTGCTGTCTTGTTCGCGGGATGCGGTCGCATCGGTGACGGGGTACCAGAGAGCGAGTTCAAGATCGCCCAGCCTGTCTTCCACCCCAACGACTGGCTCCACCGAGACGCCTGGTTTGCCACCGCTGCGCCGCCGGAGCAAGGCGGCTACGGGCTCATCGTCCGCGTTTTCGAGGGGCGGGCCAAGAAAGTCGATGGGAACCCAGAATTCCCTGGCATCCATGGCAAGAGCGACGCCCGTGCCCAAGCGCTGGTCCAGGAGCTTTACCACCCCGACCGTCTCAGCGGTGCCCGCCGAGCCACCGCTCGCGGAAGCGGCCAATTCGAGGCTATCCCCTGGGATTCGGCTCTCCAAGAAGTGGCGCAGATTCTCCGCGAGTCGGGTGGCGAGCGTGCCGTCCTCATCACCGGTCGGCTGAGCGCATCGCAAGCCGCGATTGTCGCAGCTTTCCGGAAAGTCACTGGAATTCGTCACGCCGTTCTGGAACCGGACGAGTTCGTGGTACTTCGCACCGCCATTCGGCAGCTCTTCGGACTACGTACGCTGCCGATTCCTGACCTGGCCAACGCACGCTTCCTGCTCAACTTCAGCGCTGACTTCTTGCACGGCTGGATCGCCCCCGTCGCGATGGCGCACGCCTATGGCGAGTTTCGGCAAGGTAGACTCGGCCAACGTGGCCTGTATTATCACGTCGGTCCCCGTCTCTCGGCGACAGCCGCGAATGCTGACCGGTGGTTCCCCATCATTCCGGGCGCAGAGGGGCTGGTTGCACTCGCGATCGCTCAGGTCCTCTTGACCGAGGGGAAAGTCCCACAAGATCGCTTCGGTCCCTACTTGACTGCGCTCGGTCTCGACGCGACCCGACTCGCTTCTGACTACGCTCCCGATCAAGTCGCCCCGGCCACTGGTCTTGCAGCCGAACAGATCCGCGAACTCGCCCACACACTCGTCGACCACCAGCCGGCCGTGGTCATCGCTGGAACGAGTGCCGCGGCCGCCACCAATGGGCTTTTCAACCTGGTAGCGACGTTCGGCCTCAATTGGGTCGTGGGCTCCGTGAATCAGCCCGGCGGCCTCATCCTCAATCCTGAGCCACCACTCTTAGACCTGCGCGTGCCCGACGATGCCGTCCTTTCGCTTCGCCAGTGGACCGAACTCTTCGAGCAGATTCGCGCCGGCTCGATCAGCACCGTCCTTCTCTACCGCGCCAATCCAGTGTATTCCTTACCCGGTAGCAGTGGCGCGCACGAGGCTCTCCAGGCTGCCAAGCATGTCGTCAGCTTCTCGCCGTTCCTCGACGAGTCGACGACTCTTGCGGACCTGGTGTTGCCCGACCAGGCCTGGCTCGAGCAATGGGGCTTGACCGTGCCGGATCCTGGCCCCGGCTTCGCAGCCGTTGCCATCCAACAGCCGGTCGTTACTCCCTTCCTGGACGCGCGGGCATTCGGTGATGTTCTCCTCGAACTGCTGCGCCTGCTGGGTCAAGAGGCACCGTGGAGGACGCAGGAAGAAACCACGAAGGCGCTTGCTGTCCAACTCCGAACATTCGCGCCCGGTGGCATCCCGGCAACCAACGACAAGGAGTTTTTGGTCGCCTTGCAAGCGCGCGGTGGTTGGTGGGACGAGCAGAGTCGGGGGACGAGCAGTGCACCGTCGGTGGCCGCAGTGCAGCCCCGCCAGCCGGTTTTCGTCGGTGACGAGAACCAGTTCCCCTACGTCCTGCACCCTTACCCATTGCCGTCGCTCGGCTACGGAGAACTCGCCCACCTACCCTGGCTGCAGGGACTGCCGGAACCGATCAGCACCAACGTTTGGCAGACGTGGATCGAAGTGAGTCAAGCGACGGCGGACGAGCTCGATCTCCGTACCGGTGATGTCGTGCGCGTGCTCACACCCCAAGGAGATGTGGAATTACCGGTCTATGTCAACCCGGCATCACAGCCTGGCGTGATCGCTATTCCCTTCGGTCAGGGACACACGGCGTACACGCGGTACGCGGTGGCACGCGGAGTCAATCCGGTGACACTCGTCGCGCCGGAAACCGATGCGGATGTCGGCACCTTCGCCTGGGCAGCCACGCGCTGCCGCATCGAGAAGACCGGGCGCCGGGCTCGCCTGGCTCGCTTCGAGGGTATGGTGCCAGCCTTCCAGCTGGAGGAGTTCCCGATCGTCCGCGTGATGGCACCCAAGGCCTGAGCCGGAGGGATCAGGGAGAGGAAAAGGACGGGACGCATGCCACGTTGGGGAATGGTGATCGATCTTGACCGCTGTATCGGGTGCGGCGCTTGCGTCGTCGCGTGCCAAGCGGAGAACAACGTTCCGATCAATACCGAGGACGTCTATCATCAGCGCCGCGCCATCGCCTGGATTCGACTCGAGCGGTATTGGGAGGGCGAGTACCCGAACATCAAGGCACGCTACATTCCGGTACCATGCATGCAGTGCACTTATGCCCCTTGTGAACCGGTCTGTCCGGTGTATGCGACCTACCACACGAACGAAGGCATCAATATGCAGGTCTACAATCGCTGTATCGGCACTCGCTATTGTGCGGTCAACTGCCACTGGCACGTCCGCTTCTTCAACTTCTGGGAGCCGAAGTGGCCCGACTCGCTCAAGAACCAGCTCAATCCAGACGTCACGGTCCGCAGTCGTGGCGTCATGGAAAAGTGCAACTTCTGCGTCCATCGCATCGTCAAGGCTGAGCAGAAGGCGAAGACCGAAAAGCGGTCCCTGCGCACCGACGAGGTCACGACTGCGTGTGCTCAGGCGTGTCCGACCAACGCCATCGTTTTCGGCGATCTGGACGATCCCAACAGCGCGGTAAGCAAGGTGCTCGCCCAGGCTGAACAGGAAGGACGCGTCTACCGATTGTTGGAAGATCTCGGTACCGATCCCATGGTCTATTACCTGAAGAAGATCGATCTCGAAGCTGCTGCTGAGCACGCAGCAACGCACTGAGCGCTGTTGAGCGAACGGGGTGAGGGGATATGGCGACACACGGTCACGCACACGGTCATGAACTCCAACGCACCTGGGAACTCGCACCGGCGGACGTACTCGGATCGGCGCTGCGCTGGCTGCGCAGTACCGCTGCAGTTCTGAGGCGACCACTCGTCATCGCAGCGCTACTCTTCGCGATCGGTATCGTGGCGATCGTCGCCTTCCCGCTACGCCAAGGCTTTGCCGATCGTCAGGCCTGGACATACGTGGCAGCCGCCTTCCTCTACCTCATGTCCACAGCCGCAGCCGCCCCCGCTCTCTCAACCGCCCTGCGCGTGGCACGCAGCCATTGGCGTCGACCGGTCAATCGTGCAGCGGAAATCTGGGCGGTCACACTGGTCATCCCCTTCCTGCTCTACCTCTTGCTCCTGCCAACCTTTCCTGGCACCGAAGACCGCTTGTCGATCTGGTTCGGCTGGCCGCTCTCGCCCTGGCTGTGGGGGGCGATTCTCCTCCTGACCCTGACGGGAGCCGGCTATCTTTTCGCCTGGTTCAGTAGCTTGCCGGATCTCGCGATCGTCCGGGAGCACGGTGAACCAGCGCAACGCGGCTTAGCGGCTCGGCTGAGCCGTGGGTGGATCGGCTCCCATCGTCAGTGGCGCATCTACGAGAAGGTCGTGAACAACATCGGTGTCCTCTACGTCCTCATCTATGTCCCAGTGATGACCGTCCTGTCATCGGACTTCATCATCGCGCTGATTCCCGGTTACTTCACTGCTGTGTTTCCTGCCTATTTCACGATCACATCGTTCCAAGCGGGGATCGCACTGACCATCGTGACCATGGCCGTTCTCCGTCGCTGGGGTGGACAAGCTGACTACCTCGGCCGCGAGCAGTTCTGGGCGCTCGGCAAGATGCTCCTCGCCTTCTCCTTGCTCTGGTTCTATTTCTGGTGGTCGGAGTTCATCATCTTCTGGTACGGGCGCACGCCCCGTGAAATCGACATTCTCCGGTTGCTGATGTTCGAGACCTATCTGTGGCCGTTCGCTCTCTCCTTTGCGATGAATTTTGCGCTGCCCCTCCTCATCTTGATGTGGAACCCGGTTCGCCGCAGCATCGCGGGGCCAACTGTCGTTGCCGCGATCGTTCTCATCGGCAATCTCATCGATCGTATTCGCCTCACCTCCGCAGCCTTCTCCCAACCGGACAGCGCTCTCCTCGGACACGCTCACGAACTTCACGAGGTTCCCGCAGCATATATCCCGGGCATCGGTGACATCCTCATCCTCATCGGTATGCTCGCTGGTGCGCTCGCACTCGTTCTGTGGGCCGCACGCTATCTGCCCTTCCCGTCGGTCGCTGAAGTCGTCGGCGGACTGTGGCTGCGTGTCCACCAGCCGTTCAAGCACGCGCGACTTATCGTGATCGGGAAGACGGAGTGAGACGGATCGGTCGATCGGACACGGAAACGAGGCTGGAGGAGAGCGATGCAAGAACGACATCGGCTCGGTGAAGAGGAAATCACGCGGGAACTCTTGCGTCCGCTCGTGACGACGCCGCCCATGATGTGGGTCGGGTTCATCGGACTGGGCGCCGTTCTCGCCATCTTCGTGTTCGCGGTGAGCTGGATGCTCTACTGGGGTCTCGGCGTCACCGGACTGCAGCGCCTCAACATGTGGGGCTTCATGATCGTCAACTTCGTCTTCTGGATCGGTATCAGTCACGCCGGCGTCATGATCTCCGCAATCCTCCGCCTCACCCAGGCCGAGTGGCGGCGCCCGGTTACACGCGCGGCGGAGGTGATGACCATCTTCAGCCTCATGACCGCCATGTTGCATCCAGTCATCCACACCGGCCGCCCGTGGCGCACGCTTTACTGGGTCTTCCCCTACGACTTTTGGCGCAACCTCTGGCCGGACGTCCGCGGTCCACTCGTCTGGGACCCCAGCGCGATTCTCACCTACCTCACGGGGAGCACCCTCTTCCTGTACACGACGATGATTCCGGACATGGCGCTGGCGCGCGACCGCACGACCGGCTGGCGACGTGTCCTTTACACGATTCTCGCGCTCGGCTGGCGCGGGAACGAGCGGCAGTGGAAGATGCAAACCATTGCTGGTTTCCTCCTCTCCGGCCTGATCCTCCCTGTCTTCGTCTCGGTCCACTCGATCGTTTCCTGGGACTTCGCAGTGTCACTCGTTCCGACCTGGCACGCGACTGTCTTCGCACCGTACTTCGTGATCGGAGCCATCCACTCCGGTGTCTCGGCAGTGGTGACGCTCATGGCCCTGATGCGCTGGCTCTTCCGCTTCGAGAACTACATTCGACTCGAGCACTTCGACGCGATCGGTCGACTCCTGATCGCCGTCGGCACTGGATGGCTCTGGTTCTTCCTGCTCGATATCTTCTTCGCTATCTACCCGCAGGAAGCGCGTGAGCTCGAAATCATGCAGTTCCGTCTCTTCGAGTGGCCCTTCAACGTCTTGACAGCACTGATTTTCATCTTCGGGTATTTCATCCCGGTCCCGATCTGGGTGTTCCAACGTTTCCGCCGCAACGTCAAGATCATGTTCTGGACTTCGATCTTGGTGAACGTGGGCATGTGGGCCGAGCGCTACTGGCTCGTCAAGCCAGGACTCATGCGCAAGTACGAGTGGACGTTCGATTGGAACTGGTACCGGCCGTCCATCGTGGAAATCAGCATCGTCCTCGGTTCCTTCGCGCTCGTCGGTTTCCTCCTGTTGGTCTTCTCCAAGATCTTCCCGCCGATTTCCGTCTGGGAGGAGAAGGAGGGCCAGCACTTCGCTCAGCAGCTACGAGTCGGTAAGCGTGTCGTCAACGCGATCGTGCGGGAGTTTTAGTCGGGCAGGTAGGCAAGGGAAGGCGAGGCGACGATGGCGATCCGTGAAGTTCTCGGACTCTACCGCGATCTCGACTCGGCTGTTGCTGCAGCTGATGCGCTGCGCGATGCAGGTTTCAGCCGTAACGAGTTCGAAGTACTCTCCAATGCGCCGTATCCCGAAGGGACCTTCGGCGAAGAATCGGGAATTCACCGGCTCTTCGTCTTCCCCCTGATCGGGGCTGCCTGTGGCTTCGCTGCTGGCCTCCTCATCACTGGCGGCACGCAGCTTTCCTACCCGCTCCTCACCGGAGGCAAGCCACTGCTTTCGATACCGCCGATGATCATCATCATGTACGAGGGCACCATGCTGGGTGCTCTGATCTTCACCGTACTCGGCGTCCTCTTCGAGTCTCGGCTTCCCTGGATCGGTCGCGCGCTCTACGACCCACGCATCACCCAGGGCTACATCGGCATTCTCGTTCGCACAGCACCGGAACGCGAAGCCCGCGCGATCGAAGCGCTCCGCACAGCGAATCCCGAAGACATTCTGACCGAGAGCGGGAACGCCGGACGTCAACCGGCGCGGAGCTAGCGGAGACGAAGGGGATGCGGAGAATGGCACGAAGTTCTATCCGCTCGACAACTGCACGTCGCCTCGTGCTCGGTTTCCTCGCCGGCACAGCGCTGGCGTTGCTCGGAGGCGCATGCGTCTCGTCGAACACCTACCCGATCGACTTCTTCAGCGAAATGCACTACCAGAAGTCGTTCCGTGCGCAGGAGCCTCCGCGCCTGGATGTTCCAGCTGGCGTCGTCCCCATCACAGGAGGCGAACCACAGTACACGCTCGAAGAAGCGCGCAACCTTCGAAATCCCCTGGCCAACGATCCACAGGCTGCGGCAAGCGGGCAGCAACTCTACGCAGCCAACTGTGTCTCCTGCCACGGTCCCCAGGGTGAAGGCAACGGCCCCATGTCGGCGTATTGGCGGGCCGTACAAGGCAGCGTTCCGCCGACCAATCTTAAGGATCCCGCTGTCGTCGCTCGTACCGATGGAGAACTCTTCTGGATCTTGACCTACGGCTATACGTCGCCCGAAAACCAGGTGCAGTACCCACATAACATCACCAATATGCCCGCGTTCGGTAAGCTCCTCACCCCAGAGCAACGGTGGGCGCTCGTGAGCTACATTCGCGAACTCCAGAAGCAGTAGTCGCGTCGTCTTTGCGCAGTACGCCGAGCACCTGGCCGTTGGCCGGGTGCTCTTTTCGCTGGCAGATAGTCGTGATCGTCTCTCGACAGCGGATTGATACCTGTCGTGTGCTTCTCTCCGCATGTCGAGTGGGAGAGTATTCGCCGACAGGCAACGGACAGCCGCACTGAGCAACTCGTCGTCACGAAAGCCCATCCGCGCTGACACCGCGCTGCGCTGCACGACCCTGTATGCTTCGTGGCACCTCCGTGTCCTTCGCTCGATCGACGGCGAATCTGGGCTTGCACATCTTCGCACGATGCGTCACGATGGTTTTAGGCGGGATGGATCGTGCGAGATACCGAGGAGGCATCATGGCAGGACCTCAGTACGATGCGATCGTCATCGGATCCGGGCACAACGGTCTGATCGCAGCCGGCTACCTGGCCAAAGCTGGTAAGCGGGTGCTCGTTCTCGAACGACGTCCGATCATCGGTGGAGCGACCGTCACCGAGGAACATTTCCCTGGTTACCGTCTATCCACTTGCTCCTATGTATGCAGCCTGCTTCTTCCCGAAGTAGTCCGCGACCTGGAGATGCCGAAGTACGGTTACGAGGTCCGTCCCTTCGATCCACAATATTTCGTTCCTTTCCCGGATGGGCGTTACCTCATGGTCTTTCTCGACGAACGACGGACCCACGAAGAATTAGCCAAGTTCTCTCGACGCGATGCGGAACGATGGCATGACTACTGGGCCATGTGGAACCGCATGATCGCTCGCTTCCGGCCATTCATTCTGCGTCCAGCACCGACGCTCACCGAACTCGAACGAGCATTCGACGGGCCGGACGGGCTGGAGGATCTCCGCACACTGCTCCTCAAGAGCATCGCTGAAGTGTTGGACACGTTTTTCGAGAGCGAGGAAATCAAGGCTCCCCTCTGTACTGGTGGTGTGATCGGTGTGAACCTCGGCCCCAAGTCACCTGGCAGTGCCTATGTGAAGTTTCATCATCTCTTGGGGAATCTCAACGGTCACCAAGGTGCGTGGGGCTTCGTCCGCGGCGGGATGGGCAGCATCGCCGAAGCGCTCGCCGGCTTCTGCCGCGATCACGGCGTGACGATCCTCACGAATGCTGAAGTCGCTGAGATCGACGTCAGCGACGGAGCGGCCCGTGGTGCCCGGCTTTCCGACGGACGACGCTTCTCAGCGCGCGTCATCCTCTCCAATGCCGACCCCCAGCGAACCTTCCTCCGAATGGTCCCAGCGAACGCTCTGCCGGCTTCCTTCCGCGACGCGATCGCACGCATGAAAGTCAAAGGCTCGGTCGTCAAGGTACTCCTGGGATTGAACCAGCTGCCGAACTTCCGCTGTTTGCCCGGAACCGAGATCGGCCCCCAGCACACCGGTGGGATCGTCATCAACCCCTCGATCGACTACCTCGAACGAGCTTGGGAAGACTGCAAGCACGGCCGACCATCTGCTCGACCGTTCATGGACTGCTACATCCAGTCAGCGACCGAGGACGGTCTCGCCCCGCCCGGCAAGCACGTCATGTCCCTGTACGTCCAATACGCACCGTACGACCTGGCTGAAGGCACCTGGGAGGAACGCAAAGACGAGATCGGTCGCACCATCATCGATACGCTCGCCGAATATGCGCCCAACATCTGGGATGCGATCGAGTACATGAGCGTCCTCGGCCCGCGCGATATCGAAGATGTCATCGGCATCACCGGCGGAAACATCTTTCATGGCGAGATCACGCCTGATCAGATGTTCGTCTTCCGCCCGGCCCCCGGCTTCTCCGGTTACGAATCTCCTATCGAGCGACTCTACCTCTGTGGCTCGGGAGCCTGGCCAGGTGGAGCAGTTTTCGGAGCCCCCGGACGCAACTGTGCACTGCAAGTCTTGACCGATCTGGAGCGTCGTGGAGATTGAGCACCTCTACGAGGCTCAGCCGATTTCGGGTGGTGTGGGGGCAATCCCCACACCACCTGTCACGCTGCATCCGCCACAGCGGGCACGACTTCACGGGCGAACAGTGCCAGTGCTTCGGTATCATCGAGGTCGAACGTCTGCAGCATGATCCGCTGCACGCCGATACGCGCCCGCGTTCGGATCTGTTCGACCACTTCTTCCGGTGATCCCACCAGCCAGTTGCGTCGTCGCGCTTCCGCGAGGATCGCCTCTGGCGGCCGATCGCTCCACTGCGGGAACCAGACCGCGAGCCTACGTGCCCGCTCCAAAAGTTCCGTCTGATCGCGCCCGATGATGTGCGCCACCATCCACGAACAGACGATCGAGTCAGGATCGCGACCCTGTTCGCGACAATATTCCCGCAAGAGCTCGATCTTCCGCTGGTGATCGACGAGATCGACGTTGGTGACATTCCACTCGTTCGCATACCGCGCTGCCAGCCGAAGCGTCCGGTGCTCACCCCGACCACCGATCACGATCGGCACGCGATTCCCTTGTCGGGGTCGTGGACGAAGCTGGGCACGCTCCAACCGGAAATACTGCCCCTCGTACGAAACCTCTTCGCCGGTCCAGAGAAGCTGGATCACTTGCAACGCTTCCGCCAAGCGATCCAAGCGCTCGCGGACCGACAAGAGCGGGAAGCCGAACCCCTGATGTTCACGCTCGTACCATCCTGCTCCGAGACCCAGAACGTATCGCCCGCCGGACACATGATCGAGCGCGACCGCATGCTGAGCGAGTTCGACCGGATGACGAAAGCTCACCGGTGAGACCAACTGCCCGAAGGTGATCCGCTGGCTCCGCAGTGCGACCACCGTCAGCGATGGCCATAAGGCCAGTGTCTCCCGCTCGGGAACACCCAGCACGGAAAAGAGATGGTCCGATCGCCAGAGCGACTCGAAGCCCAGTCGCTCGGCCAGTTCGATCAGCCGCAGCCAACGCTGCCACGTGACGTCTTCCTGTCCCTCGATCATCAGTCCGATCTGCATCGAACCCCTCACAGCCCCGGGAACGGTAACCCGAGTCCGCCCGCCAGCGCACCCATCTTGGTCGTCACGGCCTCCTCCACGCGTCGCAGCGCATCGTTGACTGCCGCGGCAACGAGGTCCTCCAACATCTCGGTATCCCCGGCCTCGACCAGCGTCGGATCGATCGAGACCCGTCGCACGTGACGCAACCCGTCCAGCTCGACGCGCACCGCACCACCCCCAGCCGAGCCTTCGACGACCAACTCCGCAAGTTCTGCCTGCATTTTCGCCAACTGCTCTTGGACTTGCTTCAAGAGACGCATGTTCGGCTGCACCACTTTCCTCCTAACTTCACGCACTCTCGCTGATTCGCTCGCGCGTCATGTCCCAGCACCTGCCCCAGCCAGTTGCAGCTTTCGACGCCCCAGCCGTTCCAACATCGCGCGCGCGTTCGCCAGCGACTCCGGGGTAACCGGTATTCCATCGAGCATCGCGGCCAATTCCTCGAGGCGCGCTTCCCCTTCCAACTCATGCACCGCCGTCTCCGTCAGCCCGTTCACCACAGTCTTCGTGATCTTGTAATGCCGATCGGCGAACGCTGCGATCTGCGGCAGGTGACTGATCACGATGACCTGATGCGCTCGGGAGAGCTGCCAAAGTCGCTCCCCGACGACCTGCGCACTCCGACTCCCGATCCCGACATCGACCTCGTCGAACACGAGGGTCGGAGTCTCATCGACCTCCGAAAGGATCGACTTCAGTGCGAGCATCAGGCGAGCCATTTCCCCACCGGAGGCGACCCGCGCCAGCGGCCGCAATTCCTGGCCCGGATTGGGGGCGATCAAGAACTCGATCCGATCCCATCCTGTCTCGCCACAGCCTGCGGCGCGCTCTTGCTCGTTGCCAGTTTCGTCGGGCTGATCGAACGCGACCGCGAAGGAACCTTGTCCCAACCGGAGATCCCGCATCGCTGCACTCATCGCCTGCTCGAGCACCCGTGCGGCTGCACGGCGCCGAGCACTCAATTCGCGCGCCAGCTCGACCACGGCCCGAGCGAGCGTGTCCGCCCGTCTCTCGAGCTCGGCGATCGTCTCTTCACCAGTTTCCAATGCAGCCAGTTCACGCAGAGCCTCTTCGGCATATGCCAGGATCTCCTCGACCGTCGCCCCATATTTCCGCTTGAGCCGTCTCAGGAGATCGAGCCGCTCTTCGATGACCGTCAAGCGGCCTGGATCGGCCTCGACGCTTTCCGCATAGGTGCGCGCGGTCCGCACTACCTCTTCGACCGTATACAGCGCCTCGCGGAGCTGATCGGCCAATCCCCTTTGCTCGGGATCCAAACGCCCGAGTTCTTCCAGGCGCAGTACCGCGCGACGCAACGCATCGAGGGGCGCGAACTCGTCACCATCGAGGCTCGACGCCACCTCGGCTGCCAGCGACGCCAACCGCTCTGCATTCTGCAAGCGGTTTCGCTCCAGCACCAGCTCCTCTTCCTCGCCGACACGCAAGCGGGCACGAGCGATCTCGTCGACCTGATACCGCAGAAGATCGCGTCGCTGCTCGCGTTCCCTCGTTCGCGTCCGCAGTTGCTCTAGTTCCCGGCGAACAGCACGCAGCTCGCGCACGAGCCGTGCCAACTCGTTGCGGAGCGGGAGCACACCAGCGAAACGATCCAAGAGTTCGAGCTGCCGGTCAGCACGGAGCAAGGAGAGATGATCGCTCTGACCGTGAATATCCATCAGTCTCGCTCCGAGCGCCGCGAGGACACTCGCCGGGATCGCCTGTCCGTTCACGCGCGCGACGCTGCGTCCACTGGCCTGAATCTCTCGCGAAACAATCAGCTGTCCATCCTCCAGGTCGATCCCATGGCCCGAGAGCAAAGCCTGCAAGTCGGTTGCCTGCTCTCGCCCACTGAGATCGAAAATCGCTTCGACCCAGGCACGAGGAGCTCCATTCCTGACTAGATCACTCGAGGCACGGGCACCGAGCACGAGGCCAAGCGCATCGATCAGGATCGATTTCCCCGCACCAGTCTCGCCGGTCAATGCCGTCAGTCCGGGGCCGAAATCCAACTGTACCTCACGGATGATCGCTATGTTGCGAATCGTCAGCTGGAGCAGCATCGTCGTCTCGTTCCACGGCAACCCCAAGGGCCGACTCGAGGACTCTCTCCAAATTGTACGGCATGGCTGCAGTACCGCTCTTGCTAAACTGAGCGACAGCGAACGATGGACGCGAGGGGGAGGTACCGCGAGTGGTGAAGGAGATGACGCGCGACACGTGGCGGATCGCGCTCGCACAGATCGATCCGACAGTCGGTGACTTCTCGGGAAACGTCCGCCTCATCCGCGAGCGCGCCCGGGAAGCGGCCCAAGTCGGTGCCCATATCGTCGCCTTTCCCGAACTCGCCATCACCGGCTACCCACCAGAAGATCTGCTGCTCAAGGTCAGTTTCATCGACGCAGCTCGCCGCGCGCTTCATCTCCTCCTCGACGCCGTACCGGATCGCGTCCTCATCGTCGGCCTACCATGGGTCGAGAGCGGCATCCTCTATAACGGGGCCGCTCTCCTGGCCCGTGGCGAGATCGTGGCCGTTGTCCCCAAACACCATCTCCCGACCTATGGTGTCTTTGACGAGGATCGCTACTTCGCACGTGGAAGTCACACGTTTCGGTTTCTCTGGGGCAATCTTCGGTTCGGTGTCACTATCTGCGAAGATATTTGGTACCCGATCGGACCCGCCAGCAGCCTGGCTACCCGCGGGATCGACTTGCTCGTCAACATCAATGGTTCGCCGTACCATCGCGGGAAGTGGCTGCAGCGACAGGTGATGCTCCAGACCCGTGCCACCGATGCCGGCTGCTATTTGGCTTACGTCAACATGGTCGGTGGGCAGGACGAGCTGGTCTTCGACGGCAACAGCATCGTGCTCGACCCCAACGGGACGATCCTCGCTCGCGGCGCATCCTTCGAAGAGGACCTCATCGTCGTCGACCTTCCGATCACGCGCGTGCTCGCGAGCTGGCTGCACGACCCGCGCCGACGCTGGCTCGCCCGAGCAGAGGCGCAACCAGCGCTGCCGGTGGCCGATCGCGAGATTCCCCTACCCGTGCCTGGCGATCAGCTCCCACCCTTGCCGGAGAGCGTCCAGCGGCCACGCACGCCTCTGGAGGGCGTCGCGGAAGTCTACCAGGCTCTCGTCACCGGTGTTCGCGGCTATGTACGCAAAACCGGATTCCGCAGTGCTGTGATCGGGTTGTCTGGAGGGATCGATTCGTCCCTGACAGCATGCATCGCCGCAGACGCTCTCGGTCCGGAGAATGTCACCGGCCTCTCGATGCCCAGCCGATACTCCTCGCGCCACAGCATCGAGGATGCCGAAGCGCTGGCCCGAAACCTCGGTATTCGCTTTCTGATCGTACCGATCGATCCGATTCATCGCGTCTTCCGCGACGTGCTGGCACCGCTCGGTAATCAGTCAGAGGAGCCGGATGTGGCAGACGAAAATCTGCAGGCGCGCATCCGCGGCACGATTCTCATGACGTATTCCAATCGCTTCGGTCCGATCGTGCTCACCACTGGGAACAAGTCCGAAATGGCCTGTGGCTATGCGACGCTTTACGGAGATATGGCAGGGGGCTTCGCCGTCCTCAAAGATGTCCCGAAACTCCTCGTCTACCAACTCGCGCGCTATCGCAACAGCATCTCGCCGGTCATTCCCGAACGTGTCTTCGTCAAGCCACCGTCTGCGGAACTTCGTCCGAACCAGAAGGACGTCGATACGCTCCCGCCCTTCGAAATTCTCGATCCACTCCTGGAGCTCTACGTCGAGCAGGATCTCAGCCGAGAGGAATTGATCCGGCATGGATTCGATCCTGAAATCGTCGACCGCGTCATCATGATGGTCGATCGCGCCGAATACAAGCGTCGACAAGCGGCACCAGGCGTCAAGCTGACGCCGCGTGCCTTCGGACGCGATCGCCGCTTACCCATTGCCAACTGGTTCCATGGCTGACATCACGTTGTCGCGCGACCGGCCATCCTGGTACAGTTGCGCTACGCAACGCATCGTGATCGTTCTCACGAGTTTCGAACGGAGACGGGGGGCGAGAGGGCGTGCGCAACGGACCAGTTCCGGACATCGTCGTCCGGCGCTTGCCGCTCTACTTGCGAACGCTGCGGCAACTCCAACGAGCGGGGTACCGCACGGTCTCCTCCGAGGAACTGGCTCAGGTGCTCGGCGTCACCGCTGCGCAGATCCGACGTGACCTCTCGTATTTCGGTCGCTTCGGCAAGCAAGGTTACGGCTATCCGGTGGCCGCACTCATTCGCGAGTTGGAGGGTGTCCTTCACCTCGATCGTCTCTGGAACGTGGCACTCGTCGGTTACGGCAAACTCGGCCAAGCCATCGCGCACTACGGCGAGTTCGAACCCAATGGTTTCCGCATCACGGCGATCTTCGCTAAGAGCCCCGAGCATATCGGACAGATCGCCAACGGTGTCGTCGTCCTACCGGCGACCGAAATCGAGCGGGTGGTCCGCGAGCAAGGCATCCGTATCGGCATCATCGCCGTACCGCCCGAGGCAGCGCAAGAAGTGGCCGAGAAGCTCGTGGCTGGCGGAGTGCGCGCGATTCTCAACTATGCGCCGACCGTACTCCACGTCCCGCCAGAAGTCACCGTACGAGAAATCGATCCCATCAGCGCTCTCCAAAGCATGACCTTCTACCTCGATGATCGTCCTAGCGTTGCGGGAAACGGGCAGGGTGAGCAGTCGTTCGCTGACGTCATGGAACGATCCCCCGTAGAGAAACGTCCGGCAGCACACTGATCAAGGACACCAGCAGCAAGAGATCACCGACGAAGAGCACAGCGACGATCGCGAGTGGTAACGTGATACCGATGCCCTCCAGGTACTGATCCACACCAGCAATCTGGCTGATCAGAAGAAGGTACGCCGCCCAACCGAACGCAAGTAGGATGCTCCCCAGCAGCAAGACCGGCGTCATACCGAGTTCACGCCAAACTATGACTGCCAGATTCATGAGCAGGAGTACGATGCCGGGAAACACTAGGATGCCGACTGCTGTCCAGAGAAGGCGAACGCTGTCCGACGAGACCCAACCATCGGCTGGTCGACGGACGCGCGGCCAATCCTGCTCGAGATAGTCCTCGGTCAACTCGATCGTCACGAGGAGCAGCGCACTCACCAGGACCAGCAGCCACAGCCACAGGTCGAACGACACGCACGGCCTCCCGCCTGCCTCTCCGGGCTACCCTACCCGTTCACCCCTCCCCGGCATGGGCGCCTCGCTCGAACCCTAGCATGATCTCGCCCAGCGAGCAATCGTACCGACCCGTACCCCTCAGTAGTGCCCGACGCTGTTCTTCTACCGAGGGACAACCAGCGGGCGAGCAGCCGTGGCAACCATCCAGCCGACCAGACACACGGTCGGCCGGGCTCGACGCGAACCAGCGACTGATCCTGGGTTGGGGAGACCACGCGCGAGAGAGCGATCGGAAGAAGTCATCCCAGACAATGGGCGCACGCACGCACCGACCGACAGCCGGTCGGAACTGCTGCGAGAGGGCCAGGTCTCAAAAACCTCGCCCTGCAGCCCGCGCACGGGCGAGCGTACTCTCAGCCATCCGCACGCTCGCTGCGTCGATCATCGTCGACCCCACCGCCAGTGCCCCACGACGCTGACGTTCAGCCTCGTGATACGCCTTGAGCACCTCTTTCGCCCACGCGATCTCCGCGTCGGTCGGCGTGAAGACCTCGTTGACGATCGAGATCTGTGCCGGATGAATGCACCACTTGCCGTCGTACCCCAGCGCGCGTGCTCGGCGGGCTGCTCGCCGTAGTCCCTCGTTGTCACGATAATCCGCATACGGTCCGTCGATAGCACGGAGCCCGTAGGCTCGAGCGGCTACCAGCAGTTGGTGCATGGGATAATGAAGCCGGGGCGCCCCGTAGGCAGCGTCCCACTCGTCCTCCATACCGATCGCACTCATCGGCATGCCGACCGAGGCCGCATAGTCGCCCGGACCGAAGACGAGCGCGCGGAGGCGCTCGCATGCGCCTGCGATACTCCCAGCGTGGAGGATGCCGCTCGCCGTCTCCAGCTGTACCTCCAGCTGCACACGATGCCCGATTCCACCCGCTGCCTCGAGTTGATCGAGCAAGCTATCGATCGTATGGACGTGTTCTGGTCGATCGACTTTCGGGACGATGATGAGATCGATCCGATGACCAGCTCCTTCGAGCAGTTCCAGGAGATCGCGATAACAATATGGCGAATCGAGAGCATTGATCCGCACGGCACGCGGTCGGCCGCGCCAATCCAACTCGTTCACGGCGCGAACGACGTTGCGCCGTGCTTCTGCTTTCGCAGTCTCAGCGACCGAATCCTCGAGATCCAAGAAGACCAGATCAGCATCGGACCGCAAGGCCTTCTCGAACAGCTCAGGCCGCCCGCCCGGCACCGAGAGAACGCTCCGTTCCGGGTGCATGACCCTACTTCCCCCTTCCGCTCACTCCCAAAGCGCAGAATAACAGCTCCTGACCCGAGTCGTGCAGATCCGGCCGATGGAGCGACCGATGCGCGATCGTCTCCGGCGAAACGCTGCAACCATCGATCGTCTCAGGCGTCGTTCCGACGACATCCCATCTCCGCAATCGTGCATGGATGAATGGAAACCCGCACTGCGGTGTGCCGGACGACCATTGCTCCACAAGGTACACTCCGGAGAGGGTGCCGCGATGGATCACTGGGTAAAGCTCGCCAGCGATTTTGCCGATCGTGTCGTCGGGATGACCGGCCAAAAACTCGATTTCTCGCTCGCGTCGCTGGCGGTTCTCGATGATCTCCTCGACGAGTGGCTCCATCTCTCCCGCGTCTATGGGAGCGAACGCCCAGACGATCTCTCGAACCTCGAGTTTCCCCTGGTCGCCTATGTGGGAGAGACCTTCCGCCGCGCCTACGGTGGAACGTGGATCGAGCGCCCCACTGGCCCAGTGCTGCGCATCGCGCAGACGATCGAGTTGGATCTGCGCCCTCTGGTGCAGGCTATTCTCGCCCAGCAGCACCCGCCCGCTTTCGCTCGCCTCGCCGCGGCGCTCGATCGCGAACTGGAGGAGCGACTCGGAGAGTGACCCCATGCGCATCATCGGCATCGATTTCAGTGCGGCACGCGACGCGAGTCGCAAAATCTGGCTCGCTTTTGGAAACGCTGACAACGACCAGCTCCACATCGAGACGCTCGCACCGATCGAAACGCTTGCCGATCGGCGACTCGCGAATGCCTCTGCTGTCCTCACTCGGATCATCGCCGCCAGCGGACCCTCGATCGTCGCCTGCGATGCATGCTTCGGACTTCCGCTGCCCTCCAGCACTGCCCCCTGGCGCACCTGGCTACTCAGCTACCCCAGCCGTTTTGCGGACGCCGAGCAGCTGCGGCAGGCAGGAAGGGATGCACGCGGGAGGGAACGAAAGCGCTTGACCGATCGCGTCGCTCGCGCCCCCTTCGCACCGACCAATCTGCGTATCTATCGGCAGACGCACAGCTGGCTGCGCGATGTCCTTCATCCACTCGTCGTTGCTGACGCTATCGCCGTCGCCCCCTTCGAACGATGGCGAGAGGACCGTCCGTTTCTGTTCGAAGTTTGTCCCAGCGTGTCCCTTCGCGAACTCGGCTTACCCAATCGTCGATACAAGGGCACCGATCTCCATCGACGGCAGTGTCGGCGCGACATCCTCACGGGACTCACTCGGCTCGGGCTCGATCTGCCGAGCCCCCTCGCGAGCCTTGCACTGGACGATCCGGGCGGCGATGCTCTGGACGCCCTCGTCGCCGCGATCACTGCGTGGTGGGTCGTGCGGGAGGAACTGCTCGGCTGCCCGCTTCCAGAGGAAGCCTTCGTCGAGGGGTGGATTTACTACCCGGTCCACGTTTCCAAAGCGAACTGTCGGTAGACTGCAAGCAACTGCTCGCCGATCCGGTCCCAGTCATACGACCGCTCGACCAATCGACGAGCCTCTGCGGCCAGCGCCGCACGGTGGTGGGACGAAGAGAGAAGGTCGACCACTGCGGACCCGAAGGACGCCGCATCGTCCGCGACCAGGACATGACGACCCGGCTCAGCATCGATCCCTTCGAGACCCAGGCTGGTCGTCACGACGGGACGACCAGCCGCGAACGCTTCCAGGATCTTGAGACGCGTCCCACTGCCCGCCCGGAGCGGCACGACAACGACACTCGCTCGGGCGAGCCAGGGCGTCACAACTGGTACAGTACCGATGAGACGGACTCCGTCGATCGCTGACAGCACCCCAAGAGCGGATGGGGGGTCGTAGCCGACGATACTGAAACGCGCCGAAGGAATGCGCGCACGGATCGCTGGCCAGACCTCGCGAACGAACCAGAGTACGCCTTCGACGTTCGGCCAGTAGCGGAGATTGCCCACGAAGACGATGTGATCGGGTTCAGCGGCATCGAAGGGGAGAAAGGGCATCTGCCTCACATCCACCCCGTTCGGGATCACCGCGACACGCCGAGCACCGCATCGACGCATTTCTTCCGCTTCGACCCGCGAGACCGCAAGACAGAGCGATGCCCGCCGCCAAGCTGTGATCTCCTCTCGCCGCACGCGCTGGCACTCGCGACGCATCCAGAGACCGCGCAACCATCCGGAACGCTGGCTGATCCGCTCCAGCACCCGATGCTCGATATTGTGCCCATCGATGACGAGAGGCAAGGATCGTGGCAGGGGCAGCAAGCCGAGAGGACTGTATTCGACCTGAACAATGTCGAAACGCTGCCAGTCCAGGCGCCGGAGTTCGTCGAGCAAAGGACCCGCCAGCATCCAGTAGAGAGCCGATCGTGAGGAAACGAGCGATCGTGACTGCCACAGCCGCTTTGCTCTCGTCGGTCCTTCACCGATCACCCAGCCAACGGAAACTGGTATCACGGCGATCGGAGCGAGCGCTCTTCGCGCTTCCTCTGGATCGAGTCGCGCGGGCTTGCTCGCGAGCAGCGTCACGTCGTGTTCACGAGCCAAGGCACGGAGGAGCTGCGCGATGCGGATCGCGCCTCCTGAGTGATTCGGATAAGGCAACACTGGTGACACGACGAGAATCCGCACGCCCGCTCCCCGCACACCACGAGGCTGCGAAGAACGATTCTACCTGTCCTCGGACTGACGACCCTCGGTTTGCGCGGGGCGTATACTCACGTTCCGAACGGAATCGGCAAGGAGTTTTCGCCGTGTCAGCACAGTCCAGTCCGCTGTGGCCATTACTCGAGAGAGCGCTCGCGCAGCTCCATCCCGGGCGCAAGGTGCGTCTCGTCCGCATGTCGGCGCAGCCCCATGTACACCGCGGCTTTTGGCGTGTGGAGGCTCACCTTTCGCCGACGCACGAACAGCTGGCTTTCGCTGTCTTGGTACTCGACCGCGAGGGTACCGAATTTACTGCGCCCGAGCGCTATGCCGCTGCGGCTGCAACGACTCTGCCAGCACCAGTCCTGCTGGCAACAGCCGCGGATCCCTATCGACTCGTCTTGCTCTTTCAAGTACCACAAGGCACCAATTTCGATGACGAGTTGCGACGAGCCGCTGCTCCCTGGCGAGTGAGCGCTGCCGCAGTCAGTCTCGCACGGTTTTTCGCGCGATTGCACTCGACACCGACGCATGCATTCGAGCCCATCACCACGCTGCAACCTGCATCACCAACCGACGAACAGCGCCTCAGCCAACTCGCAGCGATGGCTCGCGACTTCGACGACCCGCTACGGAGTTCGGTGGAGCGTGCACTGGATTGGATCGATCAGGAACTCGATCACTCGCCAGCCCTGGTACCTACCGTCGGCTGCCTGCGATTGCCCACGCTCTACGAGGATTCCGGTGAGATCGCAACGGCTTTTTGTTGGGAACACCTTGCCCGACGTCCAGCCGCAGTCGACCTCGCGTGCCTGCTGCCGGAGCTCCGCTTTCTGCCACCAGAGGAGCGAGCGCGCTTCCTCACTGTCTTTCTCGCTGCCTACGCCGATGTGGCCCCCGTTGCCATCGATGATGTCGCACCGCGCGCACTCCTTGACCTGATCGAGCGAGTCCTCATCGCACAGTCTGCTCGCGCTTCCACTGCCACCTCCTTCCGAAACCAGTCTCCCGGCCAGGAAACCGTGACATTGATCGACCACGCGATGCGAGCAGCACGCGATGGGTTACCGTCACTCGCCCTGTTGTGAATTAGACCGCAACCAACTCCTCGATCGTTTCCCTGAGCATCCGAACTCGCCGAACGATGCTGGCGAGCGTGGTTGGATCGATCGATTGCCGACCATCGACCAGGGCTGCCTCAGGCGCCGTGTGAACCTCCACGATGATCCCGTGCGCCCCAGCAGCGATAGCTGCCAACGACATCGGTGGAACCAGCTCTCGCAGTCCCGTTCCATGGCTCGGATCGACGATGATCGGCAAGTGACTCAGTTGCCGTACGAGCGGGACCGCATTCAGGTCGAGCATGAAGCGAGTTGCTGGTTCGAAACTGCGGACCCCCCGCTCACACAACACGACCTGATCGTTACCACCGGCCAGAAGATACTCAGCTGCCAAGAGCCACTCTTCGATCGTCGCCGCAAAGCCACGCTTGAGGAGTACGGGTTTCCCGGTCGCCGCAACTTTCCTCAGGAGGGCGAAGTTCATCATGTTCCGGCTACCGATCTGCAGCATATCGGCATACCGAGCGACCAACTCGACCAGTTCGGTATCCAAGACTTCCGTGACGATCGGGAGACCTGTCTTTTCGCGGGCTTCAGCGAGGAGTTCCAGTCCGCGCTCCCCGAGACCTTGGAAACTGTACGGAGACGTGCGAGGTTTGAAGGCACCACCGCGGAGCATCGAGCCACCAGCCTCCCGGACAGCCTCTGCGATCCGAAAGAGTTGGTCGCGATTTTCCACAGTACAGGGGCCAGCGATGATCACCGGCTGCTTCGCACCGATCTCCACCGGTCCGACACGCACCACGGTGCCTTCGGGACGAGACGAGCGGGCAGCCAAACAGTACGGTTGGTCCGGTCGAAGCAGCCTTTCCACCGCTGGATGGCGAAGCAACTCTTGTTCGACTTCCGCTGGTACCGCCCGCCCGTTGACACTTAGAACCGGGGTTCCACCGAGCGCGAGCAGCGTCACGTCCAATCCTGCACGACGTAAGGCGGCGGCAAGAGCTTCGCTTTCCTGTTCATCCGTCCCAGGGCGCAAGCGGACGATCATTACTCGATCCTCCCTTCCCATCGGTGTCCTCGCTCCAAAACGAAACGGGCAGAGGTGTCACCTCTGCCCGCCGGCGTCGCTGGCTTGTGGGCTACGGGTTCAGCGCTTCAGCACCCGGCACCCCGCCAGCAACGCCGGCGAGGTAAAGTAGTACGCGAACCAAACCTGGTGCCGAAGCGAAACGCCACCCATAGCAAGAGTCACTATAGCCACTCGACAGGTTCCTGTCAATCACCTCGCCAGTCAGTGCTGCTGGCTACGCTTCCCCGCCACCACCGTTCCCCAGAGAAGAACCGACAACTGGTACGGGTTCGCTCTTTGCAAGTCAGCACCATGGCGCCGTTCCAGCGCGAAACCTATCCAAAACCCTCTCCACTCAATCGAATACCAATACCCCCCGCAGCAGCCTACCCTCCCCGAGATCGAGGAACGCTCGATTGATCTCCTCGAAGCGATAGCGCTTCGTCACGAGCTCGTCCAGCTTCAGTTTTCCGTCCTTGAACAGTTCCAAAAGTCGAGGGATATCCACCCGCGGCACGTTATGCCCGAAGATGGTTCCAACGATCTCTTTCGCGAGCAACATGAAGTCGTACGGAGTGATGTTCATGCGATCCATCCGGCGATCCGACGCGCCGACGATGACCGTTCGCCCCGCTTTGCGCGTCGCCCGCACACCCTGCCCGATGATGTCCGCCGTCACCAGGGAAACCGTCAACAAGACCGCGTCGGCTCCCACGCCATGCGTGATATCGAGTACCCGCTGCACGGGATCCTCTCGGGATGCATTGATCGTGTGGGTCGCGCCGAATTCCCTGGCCTTCTCGAGTTTCCAGTCCACCAGATCGATGGCGATGACCTTCTCGGCACCCGCCAGAGCTGCTCCTTGCACGGCATTCATCCCCACCCCGCCCGTCCCGAAGATGGCCACCGTCTCCCCGGGCCGCACGCGTGCCCGGTTGACGGCCGCACCCCAGCCGGTGGGCACCGCACAGCCGACCAAGCAGGCGCGATCGAGCGGGAGATCGGGATCGATCTCGATCACCGAATCGACGGGACAGACGGTGTACTCGCTGAAGGCCGAGACGAGTGCGAATTGCGCAATGTCTTGCCCGTCCTTGTGGAAACGGAAGGTCCCATCGAGCTGGGCGCCTTGAGTCAGCAGAATACCGCGATCGCAGAGCGCTGCC
>NZ_JBRBZA010000039.1:0-13998 GCF_053493975.1 Thermomicrobium sp. | reverse complement strand
TCCATGGTATCGTCATATCGCGATATCGAGGAGGCCGGGCCAGCGACGTATGGGTGAGTTGCTGATAGGCCGGCCGGCGCTCAAGCTCGAAGTCGCGATTTCGGTTCCGCTCGATTTGACCTCGGTCATCTCGCTGGTCTTTCGAGCGACGGATGCGCGCCGATTCGAGCGTTGGCTGGTCGAAGCGCGAAAAGCGCTCGGGGCGGAGTGGGAGTACGATCTCGATACGCTGCTCGGGTTCTCGGGCCGGCTGCTCTACTACGTCGAAGAGTTGTTGATGTCGTTCGATCCTTTCCGGCCCGAGCATCGCGAGGCGGGCTTCGAGGACTATATCGCTCACCTGAAGCGGTTGCCGGCCTGGGCCTACCGCAGTATGGCGATCCAGGCCGTCCTGCGGGTGGCACTCGATCGGGGGGTGCTCGAAGCGCCCCCGGAGTCGGAAGACCCAGCAGCCTGGCGTGCGTTCATCGAGCCTGGTCTGACGCGGGCTGATGCTGACGAGGTCGTCCGGCTCATTCTCGCACCTGAACAACTCAAGGAGCGGACGATCCGTCTCCTGGAGCAGTTCTGGCGGGAGCTCTACGCGGCCGAGTTCGAGCGCTCGCTGCCGGCGATGCGACGAGCACTCCGGCAGGCGAAAGCGACTACCTTTGCCAGCGTAGCAGCGGCTTTCGAGGAGCTGAGTGGCCATCGTCTGCCGGACGAGGTCCAGCTGGCGTTGCCGCGGGTCGAGCGGGTTACCTTCTGCCCCTCGTACTATCTCGGCAACTTCGTGCAGTTCATCCTGTATCCGCCGGAACTGATCCTGTACTTCAATTGTCAGCGAACCAGTGCAGCGACGCAGCCGGAGGTCGAGTCGGTCATTTCACCTGACCTCTTGCCTGGTCTCCGCGCTCTGGGAGACGGTACCCGGTTGCGGATCATCGAGTTACTCCGCAACGGTGAACGGTACGCTCAGGAGATCGTTGGCCTGCTCGGCATCAGTCAGTCGGCCGTCTCGCGGCACCTGGCGATGCTGGAGGCCGCCGGAATCGTCACCGTGCGGCCAGCCAACGGGATGAAATACTATGCGATCAACTCCCAGCGCCTGCGGCAGATCGCCGAGGAGCTGGAGCGGATCGGTTCGGTCGAATCGCTTTCGACCGAGCACGACAAATCAAACGGACAGCGCGCGGACTACTCGCGCGCATCGGGTCGGTCGCTGCTGGCCGAGGATAAGCCACCTCACTCCACCGTCGGGTGAGGCCAGGCAACTCCTCTGAGTCACCTCCTCACGCGATCCCAAACGGGATCGCGTCCCCCACGACGACCCGCACCCAGTTCGGCCGGTCTCGGCCACGGTCGAACTGTGATCGCCCTCCTTCGGCGATCGACCCGCTCGACGACGGGGACGTCAGTCCCCTTCGTCTTTTACCGAGGGGCAGTGGGACACCACTGCCCCTCTTGCATTCGGGTCGCGTTCTCCACGGAGTTCCTCTCACAGCTGCGACTTCGCGGAATACTGGCCTGTGTTGGGCCGGCTCGAGTCGTCGCGAGCGCGGATCAGAGAACGGGGCCGTCAGTCGACGGCCCCGGGTACAGGGAGGGAGGGAGAAGTGGTCGAAAATGGAAGAAACCAACCACTGTAGCCTAAGCGCGCGTTCGAACGCTGTACGTACGGATTCTATGGTGTAGGATACCGCGGAACGTGCTCGCTGTCAAGCCTCCACTGTGCTCATGCTCGTTCTGATCGACTGTGCGGAAGATCATGCAATGCTAGCCGGCAAGCTGCCTGCTACCCAGCCTCCTCATCGGGCGCTGCTGCCGATGCCGCTGCGGGGAAGACGCGTCGTTGCAGCATGTCAGCCTGCTGAAGTGACGAAGCGCGGACGATTCTGCCCGAGCGGGCTGCCCACGCTGCCCGTTCGGCAGGCCGTTGGCGTGGTGCGAGTGGCTCGGTTATACTGGATGCGGACCGTGCTAGGCGGGGAGCTAGCGGTGCCCTGTACCCGCAATCCGCTCTAGCGGGGCTGAATGCTCTCCCGAGGTCCAGCCCTGTGGGACTGCTTGGGCCACGCGGTGAGGATGGTTGGGTCCCACGCGGCGAGGACCCGCGAACCTGGTCAGGGCCGGAAGGCAGCAGCCATAAGCGGTTTTCCTCGGGCGACGTGGGGGTGCCTGGCCGGAGCTAGCGAGCCCAGAGCAAGCTGGAGGGCTGCGATCGACGGAGAGTGCACGGTCCGTTCATCGGGCCACAGCGGTGAGGGTCGCTGTGGCCCGTGCCGTTTCCAGACGATCGATCGAGAACGTTTCAGCGAGACTTGCGTTGTGATGCTGCCGAGGTTGCACGGCGAGCTGCTCGCTTGGGGATCATCGCGTACTGCTTGCGCCGGAGCTCTTCGGCGCGCTGCCGTGCGAGAGCTGGATAGACGCGAACGAGCAGGTGGGCAGCATACGCTGCCCATACGAGTACCAAAAGGGCACTGAGATACAGCCAGATCCGCTTGTAGAGATCGAAGGCGCTGATGCGGCCGAGCCGGAAGAGAAAGAAGAAAAGTCCGATGCTGAAGACGACTAGACCCCGTCCGGCGATCCGCTGGAGAAAGTCGGCAAGCAGCGGATTGCGCTTGCGAATCAGCCGGCGTGGATCATTGTACAGCCAAAGACAGGTCAGGAAACCGAGGCAGAGCACGACGAAATACGAAAGCGAGAACGGTCCCCAAGTGGGCATTTGCCAGAGCGGAGCGGTCAAGTAGTCCCAGTCGAACGGATTGCGCATCGCCGGCTCCCGCTAACTTTGCTCGAAGAGGATCCGACGCTTGACTTGCTCGATCGCATTCGTGACTTGGATACCACGCGGGCAGGCTTCCGTGCAATTGAAGATCGTCCGGCAACGCCACACACCGAACCGCTGGTTGAGGATCGCGAGGCGCTCTTCGGTCGCACGATCGCGCGAGTCGAACAGAAAGCGATGCGCATTGACGATCGCGGCCGGGCCGAGCCATTCGTTCGTCCAGAAGATCGGGCAGGCTGCGGTACAACAGGCGCAGAGAATGCACTTGGTCGTATCGTCGTAGAGGGCGCGCTCCTCCGGTGATTGCAAGCGCTCGCGGACCGGAGGCGGCTCGTCGTTGATGAGGTAGGGCATGACGGTACGATACTGGGCAAAGAAGGGTTCCATGTCCACGACGAGGTCGCGGATGACGCGAAAGCCGAGCAACGGCTCGATCGTGATCTTCGGCCCGAGGTCCTTGATGAGAACCTTGCAAGCCAGTCGATTGCGCCCATTGATGCGCATGGCGTCGGAACCACAGACGCCGTGCGCGCAGCTGCGGCGGAAGGTCAAGCTCCCGTCCTGATACCACTTGACGTAGTTGAGCGCATCGAGCACGCGATCGGTCGGTTCGACCTCGACCGTGTACTCGCGGTAATACGGTTTGGTGTCGGTTTCGGGATTGAACCGTTGGATACGCAACGTCACCTGCATCTCAGTACACCCGCTCCTTCGGCTCGAACCGCGTGATGACGACCGGCTTGTAGAAGAGCTGGAGTCCACCTGATGTCCGGGCGATCAGGGTGTGCTTGAGCCAGTTGGCATCGTCCCGCGCTGGGAAGTCCTCGCGATAGTGAGCGCCCCGGCTTTCCTCGCGTGCCAGCGCCGACGCAGCGATCGCTTCGGCACAGTCGAGTAGGAAGCCGAGCTCGATCGCTTCCACCAGTTCCATGTTGAACGTGCGACTCTTGTCGTCGATCCGAATCTGCGTGTAGCGGTTGCGCAGTTCGCCGAGTTTCTGTTGCAAGCGCTTCAAGCCGTCGCCGGTGCGAAAGACGCCGGCGTCGGTCATCATCGCTTCCTGCAACTCGGCGCGGATTTGGGCGACGCGCTCGGTCCCGTCATTCTCCCGGATCCACTCGATTTCGGCACGAGCGCGATAGGCTGGGTCTTTCGGGAGTGGATGGAAGTCGTTCTCCTGGACGAAGCGCGCCATGTGGCGACCAGCGCGTCGACCGAAGACGACGAGATCGACGAGCGAGTTGGTTCCGAGCCGGTTCGCACCGTGGACGCTCACACAGGCACACTCGCCGGCCGCGTAGAGGCCAGGGATAGGCGTGTTCTGCGCATCGATCGTCACGCGGCCGTCGACATCGGTGGGGATACCCCCCATCGCGTAGTGAGCCGTCGGCTGGATGGGGACGAGATCTTTGACAGGATCGAGCCCGAGGTACGTTCGGACGAAGTCAGTAATGTCAGGAAGTTTCGTCTCGATGACCTCGGCCGGGAGATGTGTCAGATCGAGCCAGACGAAATCCTTGCCATCCACCCCGCGACCGGCGCGAATTTCCTGATAGATGGCGCGCGAAACCATGTCGCGCGGGGCCAAGTCGAGGAGCGTCGGCGCGTAGCGCTCCATAAAGCGCTCGCCCAGTCCGTTGCGCAGGATGCCGCCCTCCCCGCGGCAGGCTTCCGACAGGAGGATCCCCATCTTGTAGATTCCCGTCGGATGGAACTGATAGAACTCCATATCTTCCAGAGGAATACCGCGCCGGAAGGCGATGGCTACTCCGTCACCGGTCGCGGCCAGCGCATTGCTCGTTACCTTGAAGACGCGTCCGAAGCCACCGGTCGCTAGGAGCACGGCTTTGGCATGGAACACATGGATTTCGCCAGTCTCGATGTCCATGGCCACGATGCCGGTGCAGACACCGTCGTCGGTCAGCAAGAGGTCGAGCATCATGAACTCATCGAAGAAAGTGACCTGCCGCTTGAGTGCGGTCTGGTAGAGTGTCTGGAGGATCATATGGCCGGTACGATCAGCCGCGTAACAAGCCCGGCGGACGGGCCCCTCACCGAAGTTACGGGTGTGACCGCCGAAGCGCCGCTGATCGATCCGACCATCCGGTGTCCGGTTGAAGGGAAATCCCCAATGCTCCAGTTCGATGATGGCGTCGATCGCCTCGCGGGCTAAGACTTCGGCCGCATCCTGATCGACGAGATAGTCGCCGCCCTTGACAGTGTCGAACATGTGCCAGATCCAGTGGTCCTCCTCGACGTTCCCAAGGGCAGCGGCGATCCCACCCTGAGCAGCACCCGTGTGCGAGCGAACCGGATAGAGTTTGCTGACGACGGCCACATTGCATTTGCCGGCCAGCTGGGCGGCAGCCATCAGGCCAGCTCCGCCAGCGCCGACGATGACCGCATCGAAACGATGGAATACCATGGCTCAGCCTCCTGCGTGTGCGACGACTTCGAACTTGGATGGGTCGAAAGTCACGATCGCGATCGAGCCGATGACCAGAAAGAGAAGGGCCAAGGTCCAAAGGACCGAATGGGCGAACACGCGCCAACCGTGCGGACGGACATAATCATCGATGGCGAGACGAGCGCCGTTCAGCCCATGCGTCAGTGCCAAGAACAGCAGCAGCCAGTCGTACACGCGCCAGAACGGCGAATTCCACCGATCAGCCACGAATTGCCAATCGATCTCATCGACTGTGTTGACGACGTGCATGATCACGACGTGCCCGACTGCCAAAAGGATCAACAGGAGTCCACTGATCCGGAAGTAGTACCAGCTGTACAACTCGAATCCGCCAGAAGGTCGCTCTCGTCCGAGGTGCGGTCGTGCGATCGTCATCGGAATAACTCCTTCTCATCAGCCAGCTTGGATGATCGCGCGGACCATCAGGAAGGCAGTGGGGATGAAAGCGAGCAGAAAGACCGCTATCACTCCATAGAAGAGCTGCCGTTCGTAGCGATAAGCGGCTGGCCAGAAGTCGATGAGCATGATGCGTACACCATTGGCCGCGTGGTAATACACCGCGCCAACCAAAATGATTTCGCCGATCCGGAAGACGGGATGCCGGTAGAGAAAGAGCAATTCATTGAAGGTCTCAGGGCCATAGAGCACCAAGAATATGTCTACAATGTGCAACAGCAAAAACAGGAGTACCCCGAGACCGGTGATGCGATGAAATGCCCAAGAAATCATGCCGGGAGGTGGTCGGTACCCGCGGTACGCGCTGATTCCGCGCGTCGTCGCTGGCCGCGACTCTTGCGCTTGCGTGACCGTCATTCGAAACCTCCATCCCTCGCATGTTGGGACAACCTTCGAGCGTCCCACGTTTGCGCTATTCCAAGTGTACGAGGCATTCTGGCGTTGCAACAACGACCAATTCGACTCATCCAAGCCGGCAGCCGGTGACACGCGAGGACAGTGGTACACTGCGCATGCTGACCGGTGCGTGTAGGTGGATCAGGAGCCATGTCGCTGTCCAAAGAGGATTCGGTCATCCGCGAGGCGTGTGCGCGCACCATCGATCTGGCCTGCCGGATCGCGCGGGTTCCCGCACCGACCTTCGAGGAAAGAGAACGAGCCGAGCTGGTTCGCGAACTCTTTCGTGAGCGCGGTGCGTCTTCCTTCCTGGACGATGTGGGGAATGTGATCGTGCGTCGACGGGGAGAAGGTGAGAAGCGAGCGCTTCTGCTGGCAGCTCATTTGGATACCGTGTTCCCGCGCACGACCCCGTTGACGATCGAACGCGGCGAGGGGTGGGTGCGTGGCCCGGGAATCGGCGACAACGCATTGGGCGTCGCGGCGTTGCTCACGCTGTGGGATCTCCTCGAAGCGTTCGACGTCGTGCTGCCGGGCGATCTTTTGCTCGCGGCGAACGTCGGGGAGGAAGGGTTGGGGAACCTGCGCGGGATGCGCGCGCTCGTCGACCAGTTCGGCCCAGAACTCGGGGCTGCGGTGGCAGTGGAAGGGCACAATCTCGGTCGGGTGACTCATATCGCTGTTGGATCGATCCGCCTTCGGCTGGTCGTTCGCGGGCCTGGTGGACATAGCTGGGGGAATTTCGGGACGCCGAGTGCGATCCACGAATTGGCACGCCTGATCTGTGCTCTGACGGAGCTTCCAGTGCCGCGTTCGCCCAAGACGACGTACAATGTCGGTATGATCGATGGCGGAGTATCGGTCAACACGATCGCTCCCTTCGCCCAAGCGGTGATCGATCTTCGGTCGATCGACCTGCGTGAGCTGCAGCGGCTGTCTCGCGCGGTCGAGGAACTCGCCACGCGGCATCGTGCGGCGGGTGTCGAAGTCGAGCTGGAGTTGCTCGGCGAGCGGCCGGCTGGTGAGACGCCAGTGGATGCACCGATCGTCCGGACAGCGTTGCAGGTGCTCCGTGAACTCGGGATCGAGCCGGTCCTGGATGCCTCGAGCACGGACGCGAATGCGGCGATCGCTGCTGGGATTCCAGCGATCTGCATCGGGCTGACGCGAGGGCGTGGGAGCCACACGCTGCAGGAGACGATCGAGATCGCGCCCCTGGAGTTCGGCCTTCGGCAGCTTCTCCAGTTCGTGCGAGCTTTCCCAGTCATCTGAAGCGAGTCGATCGAGGGGTGCCGGCGATGGCGCGGATTTACGTCGCGCTCGACATCGAGGCGACAGGGATGGATCCGGAGCGCGACGAAATCATCGAAGTCGCGGCGATCAAGTTCCGCGAGGAGGAAGTGCTCGAGCGATTCGAGACGCTCGTGCAGCCGCGGCGTCCTGTTCCACTCGCTGTGGCGAGTTTGACCGGTCTCACGATGCGTGATCTCCGGCGTGCACCTTCCTTCCACCAGATTGTGCCACGGCTCCGCCAGTTCGTCCGCAATTACCCGATCGTCGGCCAGTCTCCGGATTACGACTTGCAGATGCTGAGCGCGCACGGACTCGAACTGCGCAATCCGGTCTACGATACGTTCCGCTTGGCCACGATCTTGTTGCCCGATCTTCCGGCCTACTCGTTGGCTGGCATCGCGGCACGGCTCGGTATCTCGGTCGCGCAGCAGCATCGGGCGATGGCCGATGTCGAGACGACTATGGCGGTCTTCCTCGGTCTGTGTGACTTGCTCCGTACCTACGATCCGGAAACCTTGCGACGGTTGGCCGACTACACTGCGCAGGCCGGTTTGCCGGAAGCGGAGGTCTTCGAGGCGATCTATCACGAGTTGGCCATCCAAGGGATCGGGCAACTCGGCGGTGCACTCGCCGAGCGCTTGCGTTCGGCGGTACCTGGCGCGCATCATGCGGCCGAACTCGTCTTTCTACTGCCGCGCGATCGGCCGCCGCGTTTGGAGCCGACCGGTGAGGCACCAGTGTTCGACCTCGACTGGATCGGGCGCCTCTACGGGCCCGAGGGCCCGTTCGCCCGCTCGCTTCCTGGGTACGAGTTTCGGGCCGGTCAGGTCCGGATGGCCCAGGCGGTCACGAAGGTCCTCAACCGGGGAGGCCAGCTCTTGGTCGAGGCGGGAACGGGAACCGGTAAGTCGCTTGCCTATCTGCTGCCGGCTGTCCTCCATGCGGTCGCACGTGGCGAAACGGTAGTGGTCTCGACCGATACACTCGCTTTGCAGGATCAGTTGTTCGCCAAAGATCTCCCGTTGCTGCGCCGTGCGCTCGAGGCAGCCGCTGAGCACGATCCTCGACTGGCCGATGCGGCACGGTTTCGAGCGACGATTTTGAAGGGGCGATCGAATTACCTCTGCCTCCGGCGCTGGTTTCTGCGGCAGCGAGAACCGTTCAATAGCCGGGCCGAAGCGCTCCTCGCAGCGAAGATCACTGCCTGGCTCGCGCAGACGGAAACGGGCGATCGCGCGGAACTGCACCTCTCGAACGAAGAACAGCTGGCGTGGGCACAAGTGGCGGAGTCGGAAGGGGCCTGCCTACCGAGCCGTTGCCTCTTCCACCGGCGGAACCAATGTTTCCTCTACCGTGCGCGGGCCACAGCCGAAGGGGCGCACATCGTCATCGTGAACCACGCGCTTTTGCTGTCCGATCTGCTGGCGGAAAGCCGAGTGTTGCCATCGTACCGGCATCTCATCATCGATGAAGCGCATCACCTGGCCGATGAGGCGACGCAGCAGTTCGGTTTCCAAATCGCTCATGAGGATATGCGTGAGTTGGTGCGGCGGGTACTCGGACTCGATCATCTGGGCCGCTATACTGGCGCGCTCGGCGAGCTCTGGTCGGTGCTCGCTCAACGACCAGATGTGTCGGCGCGGACTATTGCGCGCGAACTCGGTGAGCGGCTGACCGACCTGTGGCCGCGAGTCGAGACGCTGCATCAGCAAACCGAAATGCTGTTCCACCTCTTGGCGGATGTGGCACAACGTTATCCGGTGGAAAACGGCGGGTACGATCGACAGATCCGTATCACCGACGCGCTCCGGCAGGAAACGATGTGGGGCTCCGTCGAAGAGGTTGGCCAAACGGTGGCCAGCCATCTCCGCACAGTCCTCTCGGCTCTCCACTGGGTTACCCACCGGCTGGAGGATCTTCCGGCGGCGATACGCGACGAACTGGGCGAACTCGTAACCGAGTTGGACGTGCTGGAGCGGCGGGCGCGCGAACTGCACGGCCGCTTGCAGGAGATCTTGTTCTCGCCTCGCGTGGAGCGGGTGTATTGGTTAACGTGGCGTGCGCAACCGTTGTCGGTCAGCTTGAATATGGCGCCATTGGACGTCGCGCCGCTCCTGCAGGAGATGCTCTTCAGTCGAGTCGATACCCTGGTTCTGACGTCGGCGACCTTGACCGTCGATCGCTCGTTCGACTATATCCGACAACAGCTCGGGTTAGCCGATGCGAACGAACTAGTCGTGGAATCGCCGTTCGACTACGCCAGCTCGACGCTGCTCTGCCTGGCTGAGGACATGGCCGAACCGGGTGAGCCGGGGTACCAGCGGCAACTGAACGAAGCCCTCTTGGCTTTGCTGCGCGCGACGCGCGGTCGTGCGCTCGTCCTCTTCACGTCGCATAGTGCCCTGCAAGCAGCCTATCGGATGATCAAGCGGCCGCTCGAACAAGAGGGAATTCTCGTGCTCGGACAACGGTTAGATGGCAGCCCGCGCCAGTTGGTCGAGCGCCTCAAGGCACGACCGGAGACGGTCGTCCTCGGGACGAATGCCGTCTGGGAGGGAGTCGATGTACCGGGTGAAGCATTGAGCGTGCTCGTGATCGCCAAGCTGCCGTTCGCGGTGCCGAGTGATCCGGTCTTCGCGGCGCGGTGCGAATCGTACAGCGATCCTTTCCAAGAATACGCTGTGCCGCAGGCTGTCCTCCGCTTCAAGCAAGGCTTCGGGCGGCTCATCCGCAGCACGCGCGATTATGGTGTCTGCGTCGTCTTGGATCGGCGCATCGTGACCCGACGCTACGGGCAGCTCTTCGTTCAGTCCCTGCCACCATGTACGGTCAAGCGGGCACCAGTCGCACAGATCCCTCGCTTGGCGCAGGACTGGTTGGTACGGCAGCAGGATCGGTTGGCAGCACGGGTACCAGGGGAAGGAGGATCAGGCGATGGATCAGCTGGATCGTAACCTGGCGATGGAACTCGTGCGCACGACGGAGGCCGCTGCCTTGGCCGCGGCCCAATGGGTGGGGCGTGGAGACAAGAACGCAGCGGATGCCGCGGCGGTGCAGGCGATGCGGCGCATGCTTTCGACGGTTCACATGAAGGGAATCGTCGTCATCGGCGAGGGGGAGAAGGATCAGGCGCCGATGCTGTACATCGGCGAGGAAGTGGGAACGGGAGAGCCGCCGGAAGGCGATTTGGCAGTCGATCCGATCGATGGGACGCGGTTGTGCGCCAACGGGATGCCGGGGGCGGTCTCGGTGGTCGCTTTGGCCGAGCGGGGCTCGATGTATTACCCGCCGGGAATCGTCTACATGAACAAGATCGCAGTGGGGCCGGAAGCCGCACACGCGATCGATATTCGACTCTCCCCCACCGAAAACCTGCACCGCATCGCTGAAGCGAAGCGGATGAGTGTCCGACTCTTGACGGTCGTCGTGTTGGACCGTCCCCGCCACCAGGCACTGATCGAGGAGATCCGCCGTGCGGGAGCTCGGATTCGGCTGATCACCGATGGCGATGTGGCGGGTGCCGTGATGACTGCTTTCCCGGAGTCGGGTGTCGATGTGTTGATGGGGATCGGTGGTTCACCGGAGGCGGTCGTGGCGGCGGCAGCGCTCAAGTGCGTCGGTGGCGCGATTCAGTGCACGCTGTATCCGCGTGATGAAGAGGAGCGTCAGCGTGCACGCGAACTCGGGCTCGAACTCGAGAAGGTCTTCACTGCTGACGACCTGGTGCGCTCGGACAACGTCTTCTTCGCCATGACCGGGATCACGACCGGGGATCTGGTGGAAGGAGTTCGCTTCACGCGGCACGGTGCTGAAACGCACTCGATCGTGATGCGATCTCGGACCGGGACGATCCGGCGGATCGCGGCCGAGCACCGGTTGGCGAAGGTCCAGGAATACCAGACGCTCGCGTTTGACACGGATGGTCGAGTCATGGTAGAGTAGGAAAGCGCGGGTTGACCCGCGCTGTCTCATGCCTCTCCATCGTGCCCCGGTCTCGAACCAGTCCTGTCGACGCTTCGAAGACCGGTCTCTCTCACGGGAAATCGAAAGACGCGCACAAGAGGTTTCCGAGATTTGTCCGCACTGCGATCACCGCTTTCGCGCACGAAGCCAGCTTGGGCCGATCCGACCCCTCCGCGGGGGCGATCGGGCGGTTCACCTGGTCTCCGCGCGGCCAGCGGCTCATCCGGAATGTTCGAGAGGGTGAACGAATAGTAGAGGAGAACGAACGCGTGGCAAAACGAACCGATTCGAGGAGGGCGGAACCCATGGATCCCGTTGCACCCACTACGACTGCTGTCGAAGAGGTCAAGGAGACGCCGACACTCACCGCAGCCGAGCTCCAGGATAAGAGTCTCGAGGAACTCCAAACGATCGCTCGCGACTTCGGCATCCCGAATGCGCAGCGCTTGCGCAAGATGGAACTCGTGAACAAGATCCTGCGTGCCCAGATCGAGCGCGAGGGAGGGATCTTCGGGGAAGGTGTCCTCGAGATTACCGAGGACGGCTTCGGATTCCTCCGCGGTGAACGCTATTTGCCAGGTCCCAATGACGTCTACGTCTCGCAGTCGCAGATCCGGCGCTTCGGTCTGCGCCAGGGAGACTGGGTCGCCGGGCAAGTTCGCCCGCCGAAGGAGAACGAGAAATATTACAGCTTACTCCGAGTGGATGCCGTCAATGGTATGGACCCAGAGTTGGCACGGCGACGACCGAGTTTCGATACCTTGACTCCGATTTTCCCGATGGAGCTGATCAATCTGGAGACCGAGCCGCACATCTTGTCGACACGGCTCGTCAACTTGGTCGCGCCGATCGGACGCGGACAGCGTGGGCTCATCGTATCGCCGCCCAAGGCTGGCAAGACAGTCCTGCTGAAGCACATCGCCAACGGCATCACGACGAACTACAAGGATATCCATCTCATCGTGTTGCTCATCGGTGAGCGCCCTGAGGAAGTGACGGACATGCGGCGCTCCGTCGACGGTGAAGTCATCTCCTCGACCTTCGACGAGCCGGTCGAAGACCACATCCGCGTTGCGGAGATGACGCTCGAGCGGGCCAAGCGACTGGTCGAGTGCGGTATGGACGTCGTGATCCTGCTCGACTCGATCACCCGGCTGGCTCGTGCCTACAACTTGAGTGTTCCGCCGAGCGGGCGAACGCTTTCCGGTGGTATCGACCCGGTCGCGCTCTACCCGCCCAAGCGCTTCTTCGGTGCTGCGCGCAATATCGAAGGCGGTGGAAGCCTCACGATCATCGCCACCTGCTTGGTCGATACCGGATCCCGCATGGACGACGTCATTTACGAGGAGTTCAAGGGGACCGGGAACATGGAACTGCACCTCGACCGCAAGCTTGCCGAGCGGCGTATCTTTCCGGCGATCGACATCCAGCGCTCGGGGACACGGCGCGAGGAGCTGTTGTTGGACGAGCAGACTTTGCGCCAGGTCTGGACGATGCGACGCATGGTGTCGATGCTCGGTGGCACCGATGGGACGGAACTCGTGTTGGGGCGGCTGGCGCGGACTCAGAACAACGCGGAGTTCTTGGCGACGCTGCACAAGGATCTTTGAGTCGAGCGGACGTCGGACCCCATGATGCGAGAGCCTCTCGTGCGCTCACCGGAGCGTGAATGGAGCGATCGAGACCTTCTCGTGCTGGTCGCGGTGGCGGCGACAGCTGTCCTCTGGCCGATCGGGTTGCTGTTGACCTGGGCGAGTGTTCGATGGCGCTTGCGGGACAAGGTAATCGCGACGATCCTCCCGATCGCGGGCCTGATCCTCTCTCTCGTGATACTCCCAGCGGGGGCGCGCGGGCTCGGTTTGAGTGGACCCGCCGGACTCGCGTGGACGGTCGAAGTCGGGCACTACGCAGGCTTGGTCGGGGCGCCGCTGCTCGCTGCCCTCTATCTCGGTACGCGGGCGCGGCTGCCAGCACGTCTCCTCGGTGGGCTGCTGCTCCTGGCGCTCGCCATCCTCGCGATCGGACAACTGGCATTCTTCCTCGGTGGCCGATTGCAGCCCGGTGGGGTCTGAGCGCTTCAGCTGCTGGCTCGCTCGGCTCGCAGGAGGAAGTCGAGCAGGACGAGTCCGGCAAGATGCGGGAGCGAGCGATGTGGGAAATGACCGGCGCGTGGCAGGAGACAGAGTTCTCCCGCCGGTAACCGGCTGGCGAACTCGACGAGCCACGGCGCTGGGGCCACTGGATCGTTGTCGCCGCTCATGAGTAACAGCGGGTAAGCGAACGATTCGATTCCAGCGTGCCACTCGCGCATCTCCGGCGGCTGCTCCTCGCTATCGCGAACGAAGTTGGCGAGGAGTCGCTCGCGGGCATGGTGCGGGCCGTGCGCGCGGTGCAGGTGGGCATACTCGGCTTCGTTGGCAGGAAACTGTTCTTCGATGATTTGCCGGGTGTAGACAGCCGTGGAGGGAGCGGCAAAATTCGGCGGGCCGATGAGCACGAGAGACCGTGGCCGGACGGCACCCTCGATAGCCAGGCGCGTCGCGACCATGGCGCCGAGGCTCGCTCCGACGAGATGCGCGGACTCGATCCCCAGCCGCCGCACGAGTTCAGCGATATCGGCCGTGAACCCGCGCAACGTCAGACGCCCACC
>NZ_JBRBZA010000038.1:0-6878 GCF_053493975.1 Thermomicrobium sp. | reverse complement strand
GTCCGTCGAGCTCGATCGCCGCCACGCCCGCGAGCGTGCTCTCGCCGAGCAGGTGACTGCACTCTCCCAGGCCAACCGCGATTTCCAGGCGCAAGTGCAGTCCCTCACCGGTGAGCGCGACCAGTTGGCGACCGAGCGTGATCAGCTGACCGGCGAGCGGGATCGCCTGCAGGCGCGCCTGAACGAGCTCGCGGCGACCAACGCCGCGCAGGAAAAGCGGATCCAGGAACTGACCGGTCAGGTCGAAGAGCAGAGTCGCCAGCTCAGCCAGGTGCGCGAAGAGGCGACGCGGCAGCAACAACGGGCCGAGACAGCCGAGGAAGAGAGCGCGATCCTCCTTCAGGTCGTGATCCTCGATGAGGAGATCAACCGGGAGTTTGGCCGGTTCGCGACTGCAGTGCTCGAGATGCAGGATGCGTACTATCTCGGTAACCGCCTGGCCTTCGACAATGCTGCCCGTCGCGCTCAAGCGAGCAAGCAGCGTCTCGATCAGCTCTTCGCCCAGCGCGATCGGCTGCTCGCGCAACTCGGCTTCTAGGAGGCAGCGATGGGGCGCGCGAACGCGCTGTTGCTCGTCGCCGTCGTGCTGGCTGCGCTGCTGGTCGCGAGTTTGGGCGGACTCGCGGTGGCGCGCTGGCAGGCAGCGGCTCCCCTGCCGACTCTCGCACCGGACCTGGTCCTGACGGTGACACCCATCCCGACCGTCCCACCGCCCGCGACGCCGCTGGCGACTCCGAGCGTCGCTCCCTCCCCAGTGACCACGCCGCACGCGGCGTTCTCTGACCCTGACCGAGCGCTTCGCAGCGTGGTACAAATCCGCACGACGCGCGGCCAGGGGTCCGGCTTCGTCTGGGCGCGCGAAACCACGCGCACGCTCATCGTGACCGCGGCGCACGTGGTCGAGGGTGCCAGCAGCGTCACGGTGGTCGTCTCGGATGGAACAGCCTATCCGACGACGGTGCTCGCCCGCGACACCCAGCGGGATGTGGCGGTCCTGGCCGCGCCGGCCATCGCCGGTGTGACCCCGCTCCCGCTCGGTAGCACGCGCGAACTGCCGCTCGGCGCGGCCCTCACCGTACTCGGCTACCCGCTGGGCGATTTGCTCCTGGGTGATCCCACGGTGACCCGCGGTGTGTTCTCCGCCCGCCGCACCTTCGACGGAATCGCGTTCATGCAGACCGATGCCGCGATGAACCCCGGCATCAGCGGCGCGCCCGTACTGGACGTGCAGGGTCGGGTCGTCGGGATCGCCGTCGGATCGATCCCCTGGGCAGGCCAGATCCCCGCCCAGGGAGTCAACTTCGCGGTCACGATCGAAGAGATCGAACGCGTGGTGTCGACGGTCAGCGCTTGACGAATGGTCGACGTTTTCGCTCGGCTTGAGCTTGGAAGGAGGGTCTACCTGTGGCTGGCAAGTGGCACTTTCAGGTCGCACGAGGTATCGGCCTCGCTCCAGGAGTGGCCGTTCGCGATGTCTTAGCCAACACCGGAATGCCTTCAGGAGAGCTTCTCGCAAGAGAGGTCATTCAGAACTCCGTTGACGCGGCTGACGAATCGAGTGGCCAGCACGCGGTTCGAATATGCTTCAGATTCATCGAATACGACAGGTCGATTCTCAGTCTGCTCGACATGAGCAAAGGTTCGGAGTTCACCAAGAGGATCGAATCCGCTGGTTTCGGTGATCTCGGCCTGCATCCCTTGAACGCGATCTCGCCACAAGGCGAGAGACCGCACAAGATCCGGGGGCTCTTGATCGAGGATTTCGGTACGAGAGGTTTGCGCGGCGACCCTACCGATACGAGTTCCGACATGCACAAGTTGCTCTTCTCCGTCGGCAATACGGACAAAGACAGTGCCTTCGGAACAGGGGGCTCGTACGGCTTCGGCAAGAGCGCCCTCGCTATCTGCTCCATGTTGAACACGATCATCTGCTACACCGTCTACCGCAGCCAGAACGGACTTGACAAGCGTTTGATCGGAGCGGCTTATCTGAGAAAACACAAGTTTGCCAAAGACGTTTGGACCGGCTGGGCTTGGTTCGGAGCAGCGAGGAGTCGCAAAATCCAGGAGGATGTCTCGGGCCCTGAGCCGATTGAAGGAAGCGAGGCTGAGTCCCTCGCTGTGAAACTGGGATTCGACTCGCGTAGCGAAGACAGTGCAGGGACGTCCATTCTCATATTCGATCTCGCTGACGATGTGACCCCAGAGAGCGTGATGGACGGTATCGAGAAATGGTGGTGGCCCCGCATCGAGGACGGGACGCTCGACGTCAAGGTGATCGATTTCCAAAAACGCGAGCGGATTCCGGAGCCTCGTTCCCGAGAAGAAGTCAAACACTTCGTGGAGGCCTATCGCTTGGCTCTCGGCCTTGCGGAGCCGGCAGGTGACCATCAACGTGCGGTTAGGTTCAACAAATCTCGGAATCTCGAACTGGGTCGTTTGGCGCTCGTTCGCTTGCCGTTTGAACAGCTGGATGACGACCACGAAGAGCCGAAATTGTTAGGCCGCGTCGCGCTCGTGCGGAAACCCAGGATGGTCGTTCAGTATTTCGAGCCCAGGAAGCAGCTCGACTTCGGTGTAGTCGGTGTCTTCGTAGCTGCTGACGATATCGATCGCCTTTTGAAGCTGTCCGAGCCGCCCTCCCACGATCGCTGGGACCCGCGAACCCAACGAGTTCGATCGGTTCAGGACTGGGACGCAGGGAAGGTAGTCGAGAGCGTCTTGGCTCGGATAAAGCAACAATATCGTGATTTCTGCCAGACGGCTCGGCCGCCTATCGATCCTACGAGGAGGTTGGTAGAGTTCGAGCGCTTGCTCGGTTCGATGCTCAAGGTCGCCGGAGGTGTACCTGAAACGGGTGCTCAGTCTCAGGATCCGATTCATATTCGGTTTGCGCGCGGACCTCGTACGGTCATCGTGGGAGAAGGTTCGGCGAAATTCGAAGGGGAGGTGGAGCTCGAACTGGGGGACAGAGCGAAAATCGACGCTGTGTCTGCCGTCTTGTCCGTTGACGCTTTCATAGCTGAAGAGGGATCCATCGAAAAATTCAAGAGTGCGACGGGCGGCGGCACGCAACGCGAAGCGATACCGGTTACCCTAATCTGTGAAGAACAGGAGGTCTTGGCAGAAAACCAGATAAGGATACAGCTGAGCAAGCGTCATCCCATCAAGGTCATATTCGAGAGCGGATCCTTTGAGTCTGAGTGGAGCGTCCAGCTGCGCGTTCGAGTGGAGGCAGGCGATGACGGCCTTCCAAAGGACTGAGACCAGGCTGATCAGACCTATACTCACCATCGACGAGGTGCTCGCCGATGTCGAGCTTCGTTTGAGCCCCGATCAACCGTACACGCGGGACACCTTGCTGGAGGTGCCAGACGAGAATGGCCGAGGGTGTTTTCCTCAACTCCGTGTCGTGTTGCACACGGAACCGATCGACGAGGAATGTCCTGAACTTCGGGATCGATTGCTCCTCACCGTTTGCGTGAGCGAGCGTCCGATACACCGTTCGACCATGGTCTACAGCTCGTCTCTCGATCAGGTGCCTGAAGAAATCGACTTGTATTCGCTCGACTGTGCTCGAGACATTCACTGGCAAGGCGTCGACGAAATCCGGGTCTACCTCTTGCTTGCCCGCTCGGACCCGTCGGCCCTCCCGGGCCGACCGTTCCGAAAAGGACACTGGGTTGCCCAAAAACGCTTCGAGATCCGGTCAAAAGTGCGTAGCGACCACTTCCCCATCACCCTGTGGACTCGCGAGCGATTCGAGAGAGAGCGATTGCCAGGTGACACGGTTTTCTGGCTCGATTTGCGGGACGAGACTATCCTGTTCGAAAAACAGGCCAAACTAGATGATGGTCTTCTCGTTGCCGTCCACGCGGATCTTTTTCGATCGCTCTCCCGGGATCGACGCTTTCAGCGCGAGTTCGCCGTCGAAGTTCTGGCTGAGATCGTGTATCGGGGATTGCGCAGTCTGGAAGGCGAGGCGGTTCCGGAAAACAGCTATCTAGATCGTCTTATCGAACGACTGGCGCGAAAGGCCCGGATCAGCCGCAGGAAGCTCGAAGAGGCGGCCCGTAACGACGACTATTCCACTGTCCGCGCTGTCGTTCAGTCCGCTTACGATCTCCTTCGTGAACTCAGCGCGACGATGCCGTGACGATGCGCGAGGTGCCGCATGCGCTATTACACCCTGGAAAAGCGAGAAGCACTGGCCTACTTGGAAGGGCAGAAAGAAATGCCTTCCACCCAGGAGAAGGGGAGCGGCCCGCTGCTGGACGAAAACGTGATCTGCCTTTGCGTGGAGCGACTGTCTCTCCTGATGAAGGAGATAGCATCGAATCGAGGGCTGAGTGGAGAGCGAGGTGGTCACTTCGAGGCTCGAGCCGTCCCGATCGTCCACAACGCGATCAGCGAGCTCACGATGGCGGACCGCTCGCCCCTCTACGACGACGGATTTTGGCGCTGGTTGGCGGTCTGTCACTTCCGCGAGATAATTAAGCTGAGACATGGACGCGAAAATGAACGGGTGGACGAAAGAAACTTCGGCATTGGGGGTCTTGCCGAGAATTTCGTCTACCGGGTATGGTTGCGTGGCGAAATAGCGTTCGACCCACATCGTTATCCAGAGGATCCCTATCGTCTGGCGATACGCGGCGATCAGGATTTTTGGCGCAGCCACATTTTCCGCCAGGGTTACGCGGCTTCGCGTAGCTTCGCCAAAGCTTTCGTCCGCTTTCAGTACGAGAACCACGAGAGCGGTCGCTTGAGTACCGATCGCATCAGAGAACTGGCGAAGAGGCTCCGGCGCCTTCGCGTCAACGTCGTGTTCGAGTTCCTCGACGAAGAAGAAGCGCTCGAACTGATCCACGAGGAAGCGGGCAAGCTGGATCGGTAGCGGGTCGGTCATGGGTGAAGAGAGAGAATCCTACTACCTACATCCTGAAGGGATACTCGAAAGGGTGCTGAGGATCGGTGGACGGGAGAGCAGATCGCGCATGCAGGATCTGTCCGGCCTCGGGAGCGATGTGGAACCCTGGATGCGCTGGTGGCGAACGTATTTGCGAGGTGGTATAGCGAACGTCGGTAAGAGCGAGTTCCCGGTGCGGATCGTGGATCTCTTTTGCGGTTGCGGCGGTTTTTCTCTCGGAGCTGCCGAAGCCGCGCGCGCGCTGGGGCTCTTGCCGGTTTTCGAGGCAGCGGTCGACATCGACGCCGCTGGCCTGCAGGTCTACTCGCGAAACCTCCAACCCGTCAGAACGATCAATCGTGACGTCGGTACCCTGATCGGGTACTCGGTTCATCGGCTCGCCCGGGGGGAAATACCCGATCGCTCGTCGCTCTTGGACCCAGGCCTGCGATCTCTGGCGGGGCGAGTGGATCTGCTGCTCGCGGGACCACCGTGCGAGGGGCACTCCAATCTGAACAACAAAACCCGACGCAGGGATCCGCGCAACACGCTGGTGCTCGATGCGGTCGCTGTCGCCATCGCGCTCGAAGCCTCGACGGTCGTCATCGAAAATGTCCCCGGGGCGCGTGCAGACGAGCGCCGGGTCGTCCAGTCGGCCGAAGAGGCGCTGAAGTCAGCTGGATACCGCGTGTTGTCTCGCGTGCTCGACGCGAGCGATTATGCCGTCGCGCAGACGCGGCGGCGTCTGTTCATCATGGCATCTCGGCTGAGCGAGCCGTGCGAACGCATGCTGGCGGGCCTCGTCAAGAGTCCTCCGCCCGACGTCCGTTGGGCGATCGAGGATCTCGAGGATGCGGGGGAGTCGCCCCTGGATATTCCCACCCGGCACTCGGCCGAAAACGAGCGAAGGATAGCTTACCTGTTCGAAACTCACTCCTACGATTTGCCCGATGATCTCCGACCGCCCTGCCATCGTGGCGGCCACACCTATCCCTCGGTTTACGGCAGGTTGTCTTGGGACAAACCTGCCGGCACGATCACGACGGGTTTCACCTCCATGGGTCGTGGACGCTTCGTCCACCCATCTCGTCCGAGGACGCTCACACCTCATGAGGCTGCTCGCCTCCAGGGATTTCCTGATTCCTTCCGTTTCGTTTGGGAGGGCGATCGCGTTCCTGCCAGATCACAACTTGCGAAATGGATAGGCGATGCTGTTCCGCCGCCTTTGGCCTATGCTGTCGTCCTGACAGTACTCAAAACGCTGTTGACCCGATGATTGGGTGTGCACTGTGACGGAACCTAAGTCGCCCCCCGCACGGGATCCGATCCGTGCGAAAATCATGCGTTCCGTTCGACGCGCGGACACCCGGGCCGAGCGCACTTTGAAGGAGGCGCTCGAACGGAGAGGAGCCGTTTTTGCGACCAACGACAGATCACTGCCCGGTACTCCTGATATCGTGTTCCCTGATCGGCGCCTAGCAGTGTTCGTCCATGGCTGCTACTGGCATCGCCATCCTGGTTGTAAGCGAGCTACTTTCCCGAAGACCCACCAGGAGTACTGGGCTAAGAAATTTGAGGCTAATGTGAAGCGTGACGAGAGAAAAGTGCAGGCATTGCGCCAACTCGGCTGGGAAGTCCGCGTCGTCTGGGAATGTGAGGTTCTCCGTGACCCAAATAGTGTTGCCGCTTCCCTGCTTGGCGATTCGTGATCACTCAGAGTCGCGCTAACTATCTTGCCGAGAACTGCGCAATGCAGCGATGTCCCGTTCGCTTGCGGTCATGTTCATCGCGCTCGCGAAGGAGGAAACCGTGTCCGACACAGTCCCTTCCATCCGCCTCCCCCTCGAGACGTTGACGCCCTTGTTCCTCGGCGGTGCGGACCCGCGCGGTGACCCCGAGCTCCGCGCCAGTTCCGTCCGCGGCGCGCTCCGCTTCTGGCTCCGGGCACTCCTCGGCGGTTGCTACGGGACCG